>NZ_JASGSR010000084.1:0-35887 GCF_040446015.1 Bradyrhizobium sp. INPA03-11B | reverse complement strand
GGTCATTGAAGGTCGAGTAGCCGTCTTCGATGCAGTCGATGATGCTCTTTGTTTCTGTCAACTGACCGGAGGGAGCGCCGGTTCGTGCTTGTGCTCTGCATAGACAAATGCCGGCACTCGGCCCGGCACTGCTCAAAGCACCCTCCATAATTTGCTAAACGAGTGTGGTTCGCGCCGTTGTCGAGTGGCCGCCAGTTTTCTCGGCGCGGAATGACGCTGCCTTTGCCGCCATGACTAAGGCGCGCTACCGCATTGCTATTCACCCGCCAGGCACCGCAGGGCCGAGAGGACGAACTCCGTCCTCTTCACCGCTCGCCACTGAACCGAGCGATGCACCTAGCTCGCTCTTCTGATTGGCGACTGCGTCGACGCGTTAGATGCCGATAGGAACGTGATCTGTCACACCCCGGGGTCATTCATCTTTCTGGCACGATCTCTGACGCCTGCGAAGGATTTCGACGGTAGCTTACGGCGCCCAACCGCCGGAAAATGCCGCTTACGGGCAACCGGCGAATGTTTCTTCCGTTTAGGACTCGAGACGTCGTCCTCGTCCGCATGGTGGAGCAGGCGGCATGTCGATTTCTCAAGAAAGAGCGTCGGACGATTTGTTCTACCCGCTACCTCTTCCAGGGCATAGATAGCCGTGGTGGTCCCCAACCACCTTCAACTCGTACTGCAGAACGCCCAACGACTCATCCGATGAACGGTGACGACTGAGTGCTTCATGCCGGCTCAACAACCTCCCGCTACGTGAGATTAGGGCCATTTCTCGCGATGACATGTTGTGTTGGAGTTACAGCAATTCGCGGTGATGTTGCTAATACGCACAGCGCTGGGGCAATGGAAAGGAACGAAACTCGAATGAAGAATTTGCTGCTTTTGACTGCAAGCATCATCGCGCTTAACGCGGCGGCGCCCGCATTTGGCGCTGATCTCGCTGCGCAGCCTGTCTTCACCAAGGCGCCACCGCCGCTAGTGCTGCCTCCAGCGATATATGACTGGACCGGTCTCTATATCGGCATCAACGGTGGCTGGGGGTCGAGCCACAATTGCTGGGATTTCGCAGCAACCACTCCCGAAGGCTGTCATGACGCGAACGGCGCCACCGTCGGCGGTCAGGTTGGTTACCGTTGGCAGGTATTCAATGTTGTCTACGGCGTCGAAGCCCAAGGCAACTGGGCCAACTTCAGCGGCTCCAATATCAGTGCCGTCTTCCCGTCAGACAGTAATCGTACCAAGATCGATGCTTTCGGCTTGTTCACAGGCCAGATCGGTTACTCGTTCAACAACGTACTGCTTTTCGCCAAGGGTGGCGCTGCGGTGACCAACAACAGCTATCAGCTCAGCACGGCGGCCACTGGCGCGGAGTTTGCCAGGAGCGACAATCTCCGTTGGGGCGGCGCCCTTGGCGCTGGTCTCGAGGTCGGCTTTGCACCAAACTGGTCATTTGGCGTCGAGTATGACCACCTTTTCATGCAGGACAACGATATCATCTTCACCGCGTCCGGTGGATCCGGCGATCGCATCCAGCAGGATGTTGATCTCGTCACTGTTCGGCTCAACTACAAGTTCAGTCCGGCAGTCACCAGATATTGACCTCTGCACGCTTCGCGTCGCGGACCCGAGAGCCCCGACCTTTGGCCGGGGTTCTTTCTTCAGATGCTTCTCCCGTGCGGCACTGGGTCGTCGGCTGCGCTTCTAAGCGCCACTCTTCGAAATTGCGCAAAGCCTGCTCTGTGCGCGACCCATCTCGGCTGGCCATCACGAGGAGCTCGTCAGCGTCGCACGCCGAAATGAAACACCGAGCGCCTGTTGCACACCGGAACCGGTGGTGGTCTAGGTCGGAGGCCAGCCGCGACCGAGCAACGAACCTGGCTCAGCTGTCTATTTGCGGGGCAGCATTTCGCCGCAAACGACGACATCACAATTTCCACTCGATACCATCATCATTCAACGCCGTAGCTTCGCTCACCCAACATGAACGGCACTCCGGACGAATTCAGATGAGATCGAGGCGCATTGTCATAACAATAGCTTGGACGCGGCTGGTTGCGCCCAGTTTTCGCATCGCGTTCTTGAGATGAAAGTTCACCGTATTCTCGCTGATTTGCAGTATCACGCCAATTTCCCACGACGATTTTCCTTCTGCGACCCATCGCATGCAATCTAGCTCCCGCTCCGATAGCGTCACTTTCCTATTGCAGCTACTCTCCGAGGGACGCGCGATCTCCACATACGCTGTGTGAAAATGCCAGGCCAGCGCGTTGAGATGACTTATGCGATGCTGAGGATCAGCATCATCGGACCGAGACGCAAATGATACCACCGATAGTCGGCCCAATGGTCCAAACAATGGCACACTCATGCCATGCTTCAAACCCGCCTCTCTGGCCTCGGCGAGTACGCGCCTTTCGTCCGGCTGTAGCTGATATTGCTTGGCGAGTTGATCCCACAGAAATGGCCGCGAATACATTGGTGCCCGCCGGACCACCGGATCGATTGTATGGTACTTGCGTTCAAAGTATCGGTCGCACCAGTCAGGCGGCCAGTTTACGGCCACCGAGGGCGGTGGATACTCCGGTAGACGGAGCGGCTCCACGAAATTGAGTGCGCCGTAAGCGACTTCGCTGAATCCCTCCTCGGTCGCGCAGTTCACAAGAAGCTCGAACAGCGCTCTGAGGGATTGCGTTTGATTCGCGCATTCCGTGAAGCTGAAGAGATGCATCTTGGGCGCCTCGGGATGCCGGTCCAAAAAGCCGGTGTTGCGCCGTTCGATCGAGTTCGTTTCGGGCGGAGCTAAGTTCCATTCCATCATCTGGACTCTTGGCTTCGCTTTTCGTGGGGTCTGAACGCTCGCGCGTTAGGGCGAATGCTCGTCCCGAGCTGCTTTTTCGCCGCGGCAGGTGCCCCTGCCGCGGGCGCGCGCACCAAACAGCGGGCCAGCACCGGCGGTCCTCGAACCAAGCCTGAACGGCGGCCCACGACCGCCGCACGGATATCCGTTCGTTCTCCGCTCCGCTCGCCGATGATACGACCGGCGACGAGGCTGATGCCGGCCAAATCGAAGATCGCCGCGTTCCTGTCTGGCTTGATGGCGACCATCCGGCTCTGTACCTTCCATCCTGAGCTGTATCGCGCCGCACCTCTGGCGGACACGCAATCCTTCTGGTCGCTTGCAAATCTGCCCGATCAGCCGATCGGAGCTGATTCTATCTTTCTGCAAAAGCTGACGAGGAAGGCATCTTCAGGTCCGAGTAGTAGTGCAAGCTTGCATGCGTTCGAACGATTGGTCAGTCCGGTTTGACAACAGCGCCGTCGGCTAAGGCATCGTCACAAGCCACCGAACTTGGCGAATTAGGTGAGGTACAGCGCGTCGACCAGTTCGGCGATACCGCGCTCCACCTGCGCGCTAATGAGGTCGACGCTCTGCTCGCGAACGAAGATGGCATCATGCGGGCCATAGTCGTGCCCGATCCCACAGATCCGCATCACCAGTCCGCAGCTGGCCGGCATCGTGCTGGCCGCGGCGAATACCGCGGCGGGCAGCCCGACTTGATCGTCGCGCACGGTCAACGCCTTGCATGCGGAGTGCGCAGCGTATGATGGGTTCAGACGGGTGGCTCCAACGCGAACAACTCGTGCGGATTGATAGTGGTTGGCCCTCTCGTGCATGACGCGGTTGGTCGGAGGGCGTACCCAGACCTACCCAAGATCGGGAGGCCTGCTTGGTGTGTAGAACACTTTGCATGTGCATCTCCATTAGGAGAGGACCCTGCAATGCAAACAGCAAGTGCCGTACCAGTTATGGCGCTCGCAAGAATTAGGTTTTGGGACAAGAGCTTGAGAGGATTGGAAGGATTTTCCGTATCAAGTGCGTTGAAGCAATCGCGACATCAGGAGGAAATGCGACACTACCGTGTAACTTAGTTTGATCCAGCGACCGCGACTTGATGTGGTGCTTCCAAACAAAAAGCCAGATCGGCGGGTTCACTTCGCAGGTGCGACGGCGTTGCTGTCAATTTGGCTGACGGTTATTTCCGGCTTGCTCTGCTGACGTGAGCGGCTTGGCAGCATTTCTCAAGATCCTGGCGTGGCAGTTGGCAAGCAACTCCTTCGTGTACGCCGCGCCGAAATAGTCCAGAACGAAAGTGCCAGTATAACTCCTGTCGTCTGTAATGCCGCTGATCAGGCTCTCGAGGATTACGCCAACTTCGCTGACGCGATCGCAGTAGCGGGCGCGGATCACGTTAACCGCATTCATTGAATGAACCGCCTCGTCGGCAATCACTTCCCTCAGCCAACGCAGAAAACGGCTATTCCCAAGTCCGGTATAAAATTCCCTCTCCGCAGCATAGGCGCGGCAGGTACACATTTCGTCAAATGCGATCATAACGATGAGAGAGAACTCGTCCTTCAGGAACTCGTTGATTGCACTAAAATCATGCGATCGAGCGTCCAATCTTTCTCGAAGATCCGCTTCGGATCCACCGGCGACGAGTTCCATGATTTGGATGAAGCCGTTGGTATGCCGCTCTTCGTCTGCGGCCCAGGCATTAAAGAACGCCTCAGCTTCGTTGGTTTCGATTAAGTTACGGATGCACAGCTCATTCTGTAAATGCCTCGCGTCATATTCCGTATACAATTCAGGCCACAATCTGTCCCAACGTGCGCGAACAACCGATGGTGCAGCGGTAAACATCGCCGGCGTCAGAGCATTGAATAATTCTTTTGGACTCCAGTCCCGTCGAACCGGCGCGATCATCCGACTACCTTGAATTGCGAAAGACGCGAGCGATCCGGCGGACGCATTTCGCCCCCAATGCTCGAACCGCATTCTTGCAACACGCAGAGTATGCTGTCGCCCCCTCGTTTTGGGGGGATGCAATCTTGGGGCATACTCCTTCCGCCTCCCCTGCTACTGGCGACTGCAACATCTTATCTTGCCGCGCAGCTATTCCCCTCGAGGACCCCCCTCGCAACATCACCTCTCCGCGGGATTCGGTACCGCGCCCGGCGCGAGCCTCCAGCCGCGCTGGATTACCTTTTCGTGGCCGCGGATCGCCATAAGTAACCGATTTCATGAAAAGAGATGAAGCAGAGTGCTGACGCGCAACACAGGCATATCGCATTGCGCCAGCGTGACTACGAAGGAGTGCCCGAAAGGAATTCAAGATGAGCAGCAGCATCCGACGCTTTGTTAAAGGAGGTGTGCTGCTCGGGCTCGGCGAAGACGGCGCCGACCCAAGGCGCCCCGACGCACTTTGCTGGGATGGAAGTGCGCCGGGTCCGCCCGACCATCATCAGTACATCCGTGATGATGATGCCAGGAATGAAACAAGCAGCGTGGCGGAATTTAGGCTCGTCGCTGCTTTAATCCTTGCGTCCAAACATTCCGTGTGCGGTCCCCATAAGGGGCTTGAACCGCACGTAGCGTCAGGTTGTACGATCGTAACGCTGTCGCGCGGTCGGACACTTGGGTCCCCTTGGCTGAAGTCGAGATCGAGCTCCGCGGGCGATTTGGCGCAATGGAGATACGGGCGCTCAGCGAAACGCCGGAGGATCTAGCCTTCTTTGTCTAGGGCGGGCGTGACAATACCCTTCACTGAAGGTCTGTAGTGATTGCCTGTTGAGTCGAAGAGCCTAGTCCGCGAGGGAGACAGCTCTTGCTCTTCTTACGGGTCACCCAACCGGATTTCCGCATCCTGCCGATCTTTTTTGGTCGGGTTGCAGTCCAGCCCCTCTCGTTCAGCCGCCTTTAAGTCGAGGGATGAGATAAACCCCAACGCCTAGCGGATTGTTCGGAGTCGGTTTGGTCGTCCCGCCATAGCCCGCCGAGTAAGCATAACCGTGGATGTAGAAATGTGGCGTCTGCCGGTATGGCCTTGGGAGGGCATCTATTCTGTTCAGTGCATCGACTACACGCCCCGGAGCCGGTTGGAGACCGTGAGTCCAACCAGCGCCTACGATAGATGTCAAATCTTCGATTGGGACCCCAGCCGGCGTGTCGCTTACCAGATATAACAACTGCCGCGGCAGCTCCGAATGGCTCGAAGTCGCAGCTGGGTCGTGCTCGAACGTCGGTTTCGAACCACGCGGCGCCGCTATTTCTCTCGGAATGGACATCCCAGCCGCTTTTTCGGCCCGGATGTCCTTGAGCTCCACAATGAAATCTGAGAACCATTGTTGGATAGGGTAGCCGCGTAGCTTTTTTATCATGCGATTCCAGCGTGAGGAGCGCTCGTAAGGCGGCATCGATATCGCCCTCGAAATCGCACGCGACATATCCTCGATGTCGTACGGATCGACAAGAAGCGCTTCGTCTAGCTCTTTGGCCGCGCCTGCAAATTTCGACAAAACCAGCACGCCAGGATCATTCGGGTCTTGGGCGGCGACATATTCCTTCGCTACGAGATTCATGCCATCACGCAACGGCGTCACCACGCCAACCTTCGCGATGCGGTAGAGACCCGCGAGTACGGACTGACTGAAGCCTTGCTTAAGATAGTGGATCGGAGTCCAGTCGTCGGCGGCATAACGGCGGCTAACATCGCGAACAAGGTCGGTAACGAAGCTCTGCAGATCGCGATAGGCCTTGATGCTGCTGCGCGACGGGTTTGCGATCTGCAGCAGCGAGATGCTGCGCGGCCGCTGGGCCCACAAATGATCGAAGGCTTTGACGCGGTTGTCGAGGCCCTTCGAGTAGTCGATCCGATCAACGCCGATCGCAAGATTCCCGCCATTGAGGCTGTTCCGCAACGACGAGACGAAGGGATGCGAGACCGCCTGCTCGCTATACTGCGCAAACTTGTCCACATCGATTCCGATCGGAAATACCCGGCATCGGGTCCGGCCGTAGCTTGAGATTACAACAGAGTTCTCGATTTTCAATCCAAGATAAGGGCCGACATAGTTGATGAAATTTTGTCGATGCTCATCAGTCTGGAAGCCAATCAACTCATAAGCGAGCATCGCCCTGATCAGTTCGCGATGATATGGCAGATTGCGGATCGTCGCAGGCTCCGGCCATGGCGTGTGCAGGAAGAAGCCGACGGTTTTCTTGATATCGACCTTCCGCTCGATTTCGAGCTTGCGCAACTCGGCGCCTAGCGCGAGGAAATGATAATCGTGCACCCAGAACGTTGTGTGATCGCGAAATTGGAGCAACTCGTCCGCCACAATGGCGTTGATCTCCCGATAGCTGGGATAGTCGAGGTCCGAGATATCGATCAAGTCAGGGCGCGAATGCAGGGTCGGCCACAGTGCCGAATTGGAAAATCCCTTGTAGTAACGGCTGAAATGCTCGGCAGGCAGATCCAATGTCACCAGCTTTCCTCGGCCGAGCGCCTCGACCGAGGGCTCCTTCAGACCGCCGGAGTCCGTTTGATCCGGGGATCCTACCCAGATTGCTCCGGATTGCTCCACAACAGGGAGAAGGGCCGCGGCAAGGCCACCTGTCATTGGTTCGTTGGGCTTGCCGCGGCTAACGCGGTTCGAAACAACAACGAGGTCCACAGATCACCTTCTTGTTCCGCCGCTCCTTGGATTCATCAAAGGCTTGATGCATCGTTTCAAGCAAATGAAGCGAACCAAATTCATGCGCGCATCGGAGCTCAATTCTCTCGCTTGAAAGAGCTTCTTTGCACGCACTCTTCGCAGTGCGTCACTTCGGGACGTCGTAAGACTCTGGGTAAGACGCTAGCGTGGTGGCCTTGTTAAATGCTCAATCTGGCAACTGGCAGGAGCCACCCGACGGGCACATGGTCACTTGGAAGGCTGCGCGCAAAGATCAGCATGTTCCTGCGCCAGCTTGCGTACGAAAGAGGACCGAAGCATCCGTTTTGGAAGGGCATCTGCTTTGTGAAATCAACGCAAGCTCCCTTACGCTGCCTTGTGCTTGCGCTCGAGGCGAATCCGCGGCGGTCAAGGAGCCGCGCAAACAAGTCGCAGATCTCGACGATGCGGTCGACGACCACAATCTTCCAGCTCAGATCGTTCATGTACACCACTGGGGCTGATCTTGATGCCCACCTGATCTGGTAGGTGACACAACGACGCGTCTGCTCCGCTGCACCGTAAGTCCGTCATGCTCGAGACATACGGCTAAGAGGCGAAAATTGTCTCGGCGGGTTTCATGCCCATTCTTGTAAAGCCACGCACACTGGGTCTGTTGTCCAAATGCGAGCGTCGTCCTCCCGGGGCAAGCCTCATCATTTCCGCCTTTGCGATGTTCGACCTGGCCAATCCGGGCTCCGACCGCCTGGAAGGCGAGCAGGACCTTTGGGTTATGGCTGCCAAGGAGCTTCCGCCCGGCAGCCCTCTCGACATCGGCATGCCCAAGCCGCAAGCGGAGGTGCTCGTCGGTGGACATGCCGCGGCACCTCAGGGGCGGCCGATCGAGCGCATGCTGTTGGGCTGGAAGCTCGGACCCATGCAGAAGCGCCTTCTGGTGACCGGCGACCGTTATTGGCAGATGACAGGCGCCGGCTGGCGACCGACAGCCGCTCAACCTTTTCGGCAAATGCCGCTCACGCGGCAACGCGCGTTCGGCGGGCCCGGCTACGCCGCAAACCCGCTCGGCGCCGGCCATGACGCCCTTCACCGTGGAGCCGCCGGCGAGCTGGTGGCCCTGCCCAACGTGGAGAGCCCCGAGCATGCGATTCAATTCATCGACACAGTCGCGCCGCCCGCAAGTTTCGGACCAATGGCGCTCGATGACAGGAAGCGCCTGCAATACGCAGGCACCTATGACAGCGCGTGGCTAAAATCGCCGGCCCCCGCTCTGGCGACCGATGCCGATCCACGGCTGTTCATGTTTGCACCGCCGGACCAGCGCATGGCCGGCTTTATCTCAGGCGGAGAACCCTACGCGCTGCAGAACTTCGCCGCCGAGCATCCGTTGATCGAAGGCCGCCTACCGGCCTTTCGTGTGCGCTGCTTCATCGGCTGGCGCGATGCGAGGCGTGGCGTCACAGAACTGCAGACGCGCATCGATACGCTGTGGCTGTTTGCCGGCGCCCGCCGCGGCGTCATGATCTACCGTACTGCGATCGCCGTGCACGAATTGGATGGCAGCGACGTCGGCGACATCATGGTCGCTTACGAGCGACAGAGTGAGGCCGCGCGGCCATTAGATCACTACCACAACGTCCGGCAGCTGCGGCTCGACCCGACGACGGCCGCGCGCTATGCCTTTTCGGAACATCAACTTGCCCCTGAACTCTCGGCTGCTGAACGCGAGCGCCGCGAAGTCCGGCGCCACGCGTTGGCCGACGAGCGCGCAGCGCGGCAGTCGGCGTCCATGCGCTGGACGCTCGATCAGGAGCTTGCGCGCTTTGACCTTCCGCCTTCGCTGCGCCCCACGATCGAGATACCGTCGATCGAACCGTCGAGCATTCCGGAACCGTTGCCGGAGGAACTCGAGAGCGGCGAGATCGATCTGGCCGCGATTCTCGACGCCTTGGATGCGGTGCAGACCAAGGCGGAATCCGACATCGAAAAGCTCGCCGCTCAATACGAACCCTTGCGCGAGGCTTATGAAACAATTGCCGGCGGAAATGCCACCTCGAGCGATATCGACGCCTTGCTCGCCATGATCGGCAACTTGGACGCCGCGCAGTCGATGGATGCAAGCTTTGACCAGGCCCCACCATTTCCTTCGCTGCCGCCGGACACAGATCCGGCCGTCATGCGCGATATCGAAGACAAGCTCGCGCGGGCGAAGAACTGGCGTACCGAAATCCTTGGCGCTGCAACACATCCGCCCGATGAGCAAACGCAATTCGAACTTGCCCGTGCTCGCTTCCTTAACCTGGCGGCTGGACGACCGCTCGAGCCGATACGCAACGCGATATCGGACAACGTTCTTTCACCTCCTGACATCCCGGCGCCTATGCTGCCGGAAGCAACTCAGAACGTCTCGCCGGAGCCGACCCCGCGCCTGACGATTGACGAGATACTGGCGCAAATCGAGAACCCCGGGATACCACCCGACGCCGGCAAACGTCTGCGGACGGGTCTTGCCGAGGCTGAAGCCGCGCTCAGACACATCCTCCCCTCACCAACAACCGATGACCGCCCGCCGTTTGAGGCGTTGAGCGCAACCCATCCTACTGCGATCACTGGAGAACCCGAAGCAGCGATGAGGGCGGCCGAAACGGAATCGACGGAAGCATTAACCGTGCTGCGGGCGGAGATCGACAAAGCGGAAGCTCAGCTGGCAGGCGGCGTGGCCGCTGCAAGGCTCGCCTCACCCAAGCCGCTCAGGCCTGAAACGATGTTGGCGCCAGCTGTCGCGCGCGCTCTGGGAGATGTGATGGAAGAGGAATTCCGGCGCGGCGGCACGATTGCCGGTCGCGATCTGGCCGGCGCCGACCTCTCCGGACGGAGATTTGCGAACGCGGACTTCTCCGGCGCGTTTCTTGAACGCGCGAAGTTGAACGGGACCAACCTCGCCGGCGCAAGGCTCATGAAAGCCGCATTGTCCGGCGCAGCGCTCGTCAACGCTGATTTAAGCGCGACCGACCTCACTGATGCAAATCTTGGTGAAGCCGACTGCCGCGGAACCCGGTTCGCAGGCAGCCAGCTTGTTCGCACCAATCTGCTCGGCACGCGCATGGCCGGCACATCATTCGACCAAGCGCACCTCATCGAGCTGCAAGCCTTGCAGGTGCCGATGATCGGGGCAACCTTCCGCTCTGCACGGCTAGATCAATGCTCTTTTATCCAAGCCGCCCTCGATAACAGCGTTTGGGAGAACGCCGTCCTCCACCGGACGCAATTCATGGATTTGTCGCTGTCCGGTGCAGGCTTTGCCCGCGCGCGGCTGGAGCAAACCTGTTTTCTCAAGGTGGCAGCGCCTCAGCTCGATTTGAGTTCCTCGCAATTCGAACAAGTCAGCTTCACCGGCGATATCGATCTACGAAACGCCCGCTTCGGCGGCTGCAGCGCCGAGGCGCTTTCGTTTCAGGCGGCCAACCTCAGCGGCGCCGATTTCACTATCGCACGGCTCGACGGCGTCTATTTCGGCAAGTCGATCTTGTCGAACGCGACCTTCCGGATGACGTCGCTCAAACGTGCGGTCTTCACTGGCAACGATTTGCGCGGCACTGACTTCTATGCCGCCAATCTGCTCGAGGCACATCTTAATCAGAGCGACCTGACCGGCGCCAGTCTGCGCCATGCAAATCTCTATGGCGCCGACCTGATGGATTCCACCTTGGTCGCCGCCGATTTGAGCAGCGCTAATATCGACCGCACCGTCCTGATGGTCAGGCGCCATGTCAATTGATCCGCTATTGCAGTCGGTCGCCCATAGCATTCCGGTACGCGAGGCAAACCTCGATGGCCAGATGCTTTCTGGATTGCGCTTGAACGATGGTGTTGTGCTGAGCTCTTCTTTTCGCAACAGCAACTTCACGAGTGCGCGCTTGACCGGCATGATGTTTCAAGATTGCGACTTCAGCGGCGCATCGTTCGCCGACGCTTCTCTTGAAAATTGCATGTTCGTCAGTTGCCGCGCTGGCGGCTCTAATTGGCGACGGGCACGCCTCGTCCAGTCGACAAGCATATCATCGGATTTTGGCCATAGCGACTTCAGCGAGATGAAATTCGTCCAGACGACAGCGATGCGTTGCGTTTTGGCGCACGCTGTCCTGCGCGGCGCCACCCTGTCCCAAAGCGCCATAATGGATTGCGCGCTTTCCGATATCGTGCTCGACGGCGCCACGCTAGCGAACGCCGTCATCACGCGGGCCGACCTGCGTAGCGCGCAGTTCGCCGGGATGCGTTGCGACACAATTCTTTTCTCGGAATGCGATTTGTCGGAGCGGGACCTCACAGGCCTGACGCTTGCCCGAGCGAACCTGAGCGGCGCCAAACTGGACCACACAAACCTGTCCGGCGTCGACCTGTCTGCCTCGATTTTGACCGGTGCGAGCCTCGTGGGTGCCGACCTCTCGGGCGTAACTGCTCCAAACACACTGTTTGTGAGGGCGGACTTACGAGCCGCAAGGCTGCGTAATGCCAATTTGACGCAGTGCGTCTTCGTTGATGCCCGCCTCGACGGCTGCGATCTCTCTGGCACAAAGCTTGAGATGGCAGTCTTCACGCGCGCTTCGGCCAAGTCCGCCTCGTTTGCTGCTGCTGATATGTCCTATGCGCTGATGCACCATGCCAAGATCAATGGCAGCGACTTTTCCGGTTCTCGCTTTCTGCGCACTGACCTTCATTGCGCGTCGACGGAAGGCTGCCTGTTCACGGCCCAGCATGGTAGCGCGCTGCAAACTGTCCCTGAACGCGCTGTCGCCGAGCTCTACGATCCAAGCCGCATTATCCCTTTCCACAGAGCGTGCTGAACGATGCCCTTTGTCAATGCAAATGGCCCGATGCCGGCCCAGGATCTCGGCTTTCCCGACGTCTGCAACACACCATCCGGTCCGGCCGTCGTGCCCGTCCCCTATCCAAATATCACAATGAACACGATGGCCATTCCCACGCAGTCTCGTTGCCTTATCATGTGCATGCCTGCACACAACATGACGACCGAGCGCGCGACATCAATGGGTGACAACGCGGGTGTGGCCCTCGGCGTCATGTCTGGGCTTGTCATGGGTCCTGGCCGCGCCAAGGCCGGATCGGACAATTTGTCCATCGGGGGGGCACCGGCAACCAAAATGGGGATGCCGACAAAGCAGAACGGTGCGAGCCCGAATGCGTTCGGATTTTCGATATCGCCCTCTCAAATCCGCTTGATGGCGCTACGCTAAGGCGCACAGGGTCATATGATCAGGGAGCCTCCACTATGCCAAATGCCTTCACGCGACTAGTCGTTCCAGAGACGCCGATCTCTCCGCTGACGAAGTCAACCTATCTGCGTCTTGGCGCCTATTCGAGCGAGGAGGCAAACATTGTCACCGGACTGACGACGACTGTTGACGAAAGCCCGACTGCAACCAGCAAGCAGGGAAGCGACAATGCCGGCATACTTGCCTTCACCAATCAGGACTTGCAGGCAAATGTCGAAGGCGCGGCACTGATGAAAATCGGTAGCGGTCAGACCACGGAGGTCACGAACGGCAACTCCCATCATACGGTCGCTAAAGGCACCTATGAGATCGCCGCTGAAAATGGGGTATCAATCACCGCTGGCGCTAACGGGACGCCCGCCGACATCACTTTGACGGCCTCGAACCGCATCAAGGTGATCAACAAAAGCCACAAGTCGGAGACCAACGGCGGCGACACGGAAAAGCAGACGATGGGTAACACCAAGGAGTTCTTCCAGGGAACCAGATTCACCTGCATGAAAGGCGCAGTCACCACACTGACGATGGCCCGTAGCGTGTGCCTGTTCTTCGGAGAATCGTTCACGTTCAAAGTCTCCCGCGAACGTTCGGTCAATCTCAGCGATATGATCTCTGTAACCATCGGCAACAAAATCGAGTTTGTCAAAGGCAACGACATCAAGCACGTGATCGGCAATTCGACCAAGTCTGTCTTTGGACCCGATTACAAGTCGGCTGATAGTGACACCAAGATCCTCAGAACTAGCGATTTCAAACTCGCGCCGGTTGACGACTTCAAGCGGGTCGGCCGCGACGGCAAGGTCTGCAAAACCAGCGTGTCCGTAGTTGAAGAAGAACTGAGCAAGGGACAGTTACGCACCGAGGAGCACAAGATTGTGAGGCGAGAAGCGGAGATCATGTCGAGCACCGGCAATGAGGAAGTCATACAAAAGAAGTCAATCATTTTCATGTAGGGAGCTGGAGAGCAGGAATGACGATGACGTTCCGTGCCACAAACACCGACGTCCTGGCGATGGCCGAGCGCTTGCTTGAGCCTGGTCATCACACTGCCCGTGTCGTGTCGGTCAACGACGATGGCACGGCGGTGGAGGTCGACGTCGCTGGCGCTCGTCACACGGCGACGGTGGCTGTTGGCTGCCTGGTCCGGCCTATTGCTCAAGACGTGGTTCTGCTGTTCAGCGTGGCGGAGCAGGCCTTCGTCTTGACCGTGCTCGAGCGAACGGATTCCAGTTGGGGCACGGTCGGTCTACCGGGGGATCGCAGAATGTCGATCGATGGCGAGACCATCACCATCGCCGCTCGCCAGCGCATATCATTGCGCGCCGATAGCATCGATCTGCAGGCTAAGCTGTTTGCCGTGCTCGCGAACAAGGGGACTTGGATCGGCAAGCTCTACACTTTGATCGCGGACCGTTTACGGAGCTCGGCTGGCATCCAGGAAGCGAGCGCCGATTCGCTTACGATAAAGGCGGTCGAGCGTGTCGCGGTGATCGAACGTATCGACTCGTTGCAGACCGAAACCCAAGCTATTAAGGTCACCGGGATCGCCTCCGAAACGGCCCATAGTAAGGTCATCGCGGTGAGCGAGGATCTCCGCCTCGACGGCAAACGCGTGACGGTTGCATAACGCGCATGCTGTCCACGAGCATGCCGGCTCCGACCCAACAAGACCGGCTTACAACGGCGCAGAAATTCATTGCGGTCGGCCGCCTCGATGAAGCGGAGGCGCTGCTCGAGGCGGCCGTTGCCACAAGCGATCCTGATACGCTCAATACAAAGGCCACACTAGCGCTCGCGCGGCAGCGCACTGAATTGGCGTTCGATCTGTTGGCGGAGGCGGCGACCGGCCACCCCGATCACGCCGGCCTTGCTGCTAACCTCGGTATCGCCCACGAAATGCTCGGCCGCCTTGACGAGGCGGTTATTTGCCTCAAGCGCGCAGCGGCACTCGCCCCGCGCAAACAGGAGATCAAAGTCGCGCTGGCTCATGCCCTGGAACGTCGCGGCGACGTTGCGGAGGCCCGCGCGATCACAGTAGAGGTTGTCCAAGACGAGCCAGACAATTCGCGCGCCCTCCTTCAACTCGGCACCATTGATCTCGCCTTGCGCGATTACCCGTCGGCCGAGACCGCCCTGCTTCGCGCCCTGGAGCTTGCCCCGAACGATCCCGACACGCTGCGCAATTTGTCGGTGCTCTTGCTTGCGCGCGGCTGCTTCGACGAGGCGCTCAACTTTGCGGAACGCGCGCACCTACGGGCGCCACTCGACATAGCGGGGCTCTCGCATCTGGCTTATTGCCGTGCCGCGAACGGGCTTTGGGCGGAAGCGGAGACCACCTGCAGGAGATTGCTTGCCTCTGCACCCGTCCATCTCGGCGCGCGCGAAATCCTGGCCCGCGTCATGATTGCCAATGGCCAGGAGGATCGGGCAATTGCGGAGCTCACACAGTTCGTACGTGCACACAAATCGCATCCATCCGCGGTGCTTGCGCTGGCAAGCATTCTGCAATTCGTCGGCCGGTTTGATGAAGCCCTCACGCTTGCCAGCCACGTCGCGCATACGCGACCGGACGACGAATCAGCGAGGTCTCTGGAGACTGCACTTGCACTGTCGCTCGGTCGCTTCCCGACGCCCACACCGGTGGACTTGGCGCCGGTGACGCGGATCCTCGTGCCGCCGGCGACGGGCGCCCTCGAATTCGTAGCGCTCCTTCGTCTATTGCGTCGGCTGTCTAGCCAGCAAAATGTGCACGTCGTCGCGGAGCCGCGTTACCGGGCTGTTCTTACCGGCCTGGCCGAACAGGTCATTTTCGACGAGCCGGGGTCTGAGCTCCCAGCTACACCCCTGCAATCGTTATTAGGTATTCTGTCGACCGACACGCGGAACGTTGCCGATGGCATTCCCTACCTGCGACCCGAGGTCGAGCTCTTCGCCAAGTGGCGGGATGCCCTGGCCACGTTCGCAAGGCCTCTGGTGGGGATCGTATGGGAGGGCGGCGCTCTCGGCCTATCGATGGAGCAGGTCGCCGCCGTGGTTCCTCATTCCGGTACGCCGGTGAGTTTGATGGCCGACGTGCGACGACATGACATGAGGCGATGGAGCCGCCCGATCGATGCCGGCGTGCATATCGAGTGCCCCGCGGACTTGATAGCAGCGATCGCCAATCTAGATGCGGTGATTGGGCCCGACAGCTTCGCCATCCATATCGCCGGGGCGCTCGGCGTTCCCGGCGTGGTCTTCGTGCCGCGCGGTTATCCGTGGTATTGGGCCCAGGCCGGCAGAAAGCCATTGTGGTACCCGTCATTCGAAGTCGTCATGCAGGCAGGGCACGGTGACTGGGCTGGAGCGATCAATGAAGGTCGGCGACGGCTTGAGGCCCTGCTGCGTGCGGCCCGCGAGCCCATCTGAAAGGCTGTGTTGTACATGTTGTACCGCCGCGGCGGCGGCTGGACCGAACCCGACGGAAGCATGGTGTTGTTATCGCACGACCATGCCGCGATGTGGTGCCTTCGCTCGGAGGCAAACCGGCCCGTTCGCGTAAAACGCGATTTCCGGGTAATTGAAGAGGGAAGGAATAGGATGGGCCACAACATGTCTGCATGTGCCAACCGTCACAGCCGATTCCAGGGCGTCCACACGGAGCTGATGGTGCACGAGGCGTCTTTTTCGAGCGGGAGCTATTCAGCTTCCGATGCGCGATAGCGCCGGAGCGGGCCACCTCAACAAAAACGGCCCCAGCGGGCGCGCCGGAGCCGTCTCCTTGGAGATGCGCCTCCCCAGAAGGGGCCGAGGGAAACGCGAAAGCATGCTAGAGGAACAACCCACGCGTGTCCCGCTCAAAGTTTATTTTAGGTTAAAGGCCGTGGCGAGGATTGGGCTTGTCACCCCGTCAGCAGCCAACCGACGCTGAGGATGAGCGCGACGCCTCGCAAAGCCAAGGAAGCCGTAGTCCACTGCATCCAAGTGATCCAGTTTGAACATGGGAGCAGCCTTGGACTATGTAAGTCCATAGCGGTGTCCTAGTTCCCGTCTGTGAGTGCCGAATAAGGGGACAGCAGCTGACTTCCGATGCTGTCCATATTTTAAGCCCCAGTGTCCTAAGTTTTGGAGTGTCTTAGTTCGGATTAAGCGAACGGAAACCGTGCCTTAGTCGGTATTCCCGGTAGGACTACTCAGACCCCCACAAATGTTTCCCTCGCAACAAATGTGACCGGTCCCTAAGTGTTCTCACCGTGATCTCGCGGATCAGAAGTTCCTTGCAACCCTCTCTGGACGGGACCATTGTTCCAATGTCCCCGGCGAAGGCTCTGCCCGTAGGCGTCGGTCGCTGAGACCGAACGCGCTCGCGGCTGCACAATATGAGAGGGAGCACATGACCGAGCTCCATCTTTCCACGCAAATTGATCCCGTCGACAAGAACGCCTGTGCGGAAGCTGAACGCCTGCGCAAAGAGGCCCGTGGAACCCCTCCAGGAGTTGAGCGCGACCGGCTTATTCGCCGGGCGCGGCAGGCTGAAGCAGCCTGCCGGATGACGAAGTGGCTGACGTCACGGGAGCTACGGCCACCAACCTGACAGAACTACACTCCTCGTAAGGCCGCCTCAGTTGGCAACCTCCTGCACGGAGACTGATCGGACCCAACCCGATCTCATGACCGCGTACCCGCTCTGACAATTGATACCTGAATTTTCCCGCCGAAGCTCAAGGGGATTGAATCGCATTGCTGTGAGGACCTGCAGGAACGGATCACCAGCGTTCATCGCTACATCATCATGCGCCTTGGCGCGCGCGTCGGTTGCGCTCGGCGTTGCTGAGCGGGTCTGGGCCATTGGGGATTTGCTGGATGCCGTACTGCCGCTGGAGCCAAACCAGCCCGTGCGGGTCAGCGGAACTTTACGGCAATTGACGGCGGGTTGAGCTAAGCCGAACACTGCTTGGAATACCGTAGTCTTACGGAGGCGACTGGCCATGAAACCTTTGCGCGCCTCGTGCAAACTTATCTTCATCAGGATTTTGCCACATCCCTCCTGGGGCTAGAGGCAGCGCCGTCCGCGTGTATTTCAAGCGGGCGGCGTTGTGCATTTGGTGGCGGCACAAACGATCAGAAGTGCCCCGACGGGGGCTAGAGAGCGCCGGGGCCTGGTCGAAAGCCGCGAGCATCCGCATCAGCTTTTCGACTGAAACCAGGTCAAATACCTCTGGAGCAGCTTGGACCGGCCCGGTTGATGAATGCAGCTTTAGATAACCTCCTTTCTCGGACGCTATCGATTCTGACGGCACACGAAAACGATATCGGTCACCTTAGCAACGTCGACGGGATGGCGTATTTCCCGGCTAAAGCGGACCAATTGACATAGCGCAACGACACAGGCGGCCGCAGCGGTCAGCGTCATGCTGATAAAGGCATGGGGCCGTAACCATTGCAGATCTCAATCCTGGAAAAGCATTACGATGCCCGCCTGCCTTGGTACACCATCTATCCAACTGTACCGGAGTTCTCCGCGGTTGTCGGCGCCGAGACTTGTGAGAAATGGCTAAGGGAATTGCCAGCTGGCGACGCCGTGTCGCTCTATCTCCACATTCCGTTCTGTCGCTCGATCTGCTGGTATTGCGGCTTCCCAACGACTTTCACTCGCCGGAATGCGCCGATCCACGATTATTTGGCGGTGCTGCGTGAAGAGATTCGTTTGGTAGCGGAGCAGGCGCCGAAAGATCTGCCTGTGAGTGACGTGCACTTTGGCGGCGGCACGCCGACCCTCATCAAGCCCGCGGAGTTTATGGCCCTGATGGAAGTTTTGCGCCGCCGCTTCGCACTTAGGAAAACCACTACGATCGCAGTCGAGATCGACCCGCGCACGTTTACGGTGGAGATGGCCGAAGCCTTGGGAGCAGCCGGCGTGAACCGCGCGAGCCTGGGTGTGCAAAGCTTCGATCCTATCGTTCAAAAAGCGATCAACCGCGTCCAGAGTGAGGCGCAGACGGCGGCTGCCATCGAAAATCTGCGCCAGCATGGAATAGGCCGCATCAACTTCGACCTCATCTTCGGCCTTCCACATCAAACGGTGCAGTCCTGTGTCGAGTCCGCGACGACGGCGGTGGCCATGCGTCCCGACCGGCTTGCGGTTTTCGGCTATGCGCACGTTCCTTCATATATGAAACGACAGCGCCTGATCGATGAGGCGGCGCTACCGGACTACGCGACCCGCGCCCAACAGGCTGCGGCCGTGGCCGATAAGCTGGTCGCTGCCGGCTACCAGCCAATCGGGCTCGACCATTTCGCCTTGCCAAACGACGAACTCTCGCTGGCGCAAAAAACCGGTCGCCTGCGGCGCAACTCCTTGGGTTACTCAGCCGACACCTGTAATACCGTGATCGGCTTGGGCCCGTCGGCCATCGGCCGTCTCGGTAACGGTTACGTCCAGAACGAAGTCGTAACGGGTTCCTACAGCCAGCACATTAGAGCCGGCCGTTTGGCGACGTCAAAGGGGTACCGTCTCACTAGCGAAGACCGCGTTCGAGCCGCAATCATCGAGCGGCTGATGTGCGATTTGGAGGCCGACGTGTCGGCGATCTGTACCGCCCACGGATTTGATCCGCTCTCTTTTCTCGATTCAGCTGAACGATTGACGATGCTCGCCGAGGACGGAATAGTGGACATCCAAAACGGCTTCATCCGCCTGAGGCAGGAGCACCGCTTCTTGCTTCGCGCCGTTGCTGCTGCATTCGACGCCCACCTCGACCGCAAACCCTATTAGCGGAGCCAACCAGCGTAAGCGGATCCAAAAGCATCACCGCCTGTCGCAAGCCCGTAGATCGCAGGAGGCACGAGCGGCTTGGCGAGATTTCCGACAACGGTTCTGTGACGTGTGGTGGTGCAGGTCTGAGCTTCCAGGTCATTGCACGCGCGACGGCACGGCATCAGCTGCCGGGAGCGCGTTCGCCATCGTGCGGGCATCCACGAGATGCATAGATGTGGCGCCAAAACTAGCCAGCTCAATTTCAAGCGTGGCGCAGCGGATTTTCGCTGTTCAGCGGCTGCGCCTAGATCTGTAGAACTGGTTCTGCGAAATCGGGACCCAGATTGCCGTCGGCTACCGCAATGATGGCGGCGATCCGGCGAAGTCTCGTTGGGAACACCGGCGCCCCCGCAAGATTAGGGTCTCGTAACCGAAGGCCGCCTGCGAAAAGCGGCCTACCCGTCGAACGGCAACCGGTAGGGCTGGACTAGGCCTGTAGGGACGTCACCTGGGCTCGTCAGTCTTTGGTCCAAGGATGAGTGGCGCGCCCCCGACGGAAACCGCCCCTGCTGGTTTGGCCGGCCGCAGGAGCTTCTTGGCGGGGTTCGAAACGGCGTGGGCTTGCGGTGAAGGAGGAACGGGAGGAGGCGAAGCCGAGGGTACCGGATTCTGCAACGAGTCTATTCGTAAAGTCAGGGCTGCGATTTGATCCGAGAGTCGTTTTAAGTCGGCCCGCTGAGCATCGAAACTGCGATTTAGCTCCGCGATCTGATCGCTCGCCTTCTGTTGTACCGATTGAACCTCAGACAGAGCCGCCCTGTCGTCCGATGACAAACCCGGCATTGGGGCGACTTCATGGGCCGTCGCCGTCTCGACAAATTCTGCGACGGTTGTCCAGAAATAGGCTCCTGCAGCGCACAGGCCGAGGAGAAGAACCATCAGCGCTAAACCCCACGGCACGCGTCTTGACGACCTTTGCAAGACCGGCGGCAAATCCGAAGCGGCCGCTTGATCCATCATCTCCATCATCCCTCGTCCGACGCCCCCGGTCCGGATTGGCTTTTCTCGTCGAGGCGGCACCCCAAGATGATCAAGCGTTGCCGCGAACCATGACGGTCAGCAATATTGTCGTCCGCAACGTCGTCCGATCGTCTGGTCATCAGCTCTCATAAGGCAACGCTTAGTGAGCAGCGCAACGAGATATTTTGCACACGACCGCCTCTACATCATAGCGCCACCGCGAAGCAATAGTTCTTGTCTTCACTGGCGGTGGCGCAGCATTTTGTCGTCATTCAAACGAACCGTGCAGATTATCTTGCATGGTCTGCCCGAATGCGAGCAATTCCGGCCTTCTCGAATCCTAGCTTCCGCCGTTGAAAGCAACCGTGGTCAGCTATGCCAAGCCAATGACAGGTCGTTCACGGTGATTTTCGCCGAAGTCAGGCTGATTCGGCCCAGTGCGCTGGTCGGCGTAAACCTGGAAAAATCAATGATGTCGGTCCTCTCACCTAAAATCCCCGGCGGACTAACGAGGATGGTGGCGGTCCGGAACTTGAACTCGACCAATTTCCTCCCCGGATCGATGTGGCCTCCTCAAAACCCTCGCCCGAGAACGACGCTTGCGATGCAGACGACAACGTCGCGGCCTAATGACCTTTTAGAGATAGGCGCGTGAAACGCTGAGCGGCGGCGTCGCTCACGAGTCCTGACGCTCGGCCTGCAATGACGAAAAGCACCTCCAGAGTTCGTCAAGGTGGCGACCTGTGCTCGCCCGAGCAGCGCAATCCGCGATGGCGCATCGGCGCCCCAGTCAACTACCAACCCTGGCAATTGATGGAGATGACGGACGCGTGGCAATCGTCGTCAACGAACGTTGCGTGGCTCACACGTCAAGGAATTCGGGATGCAAGATAGATCCGGCCACGCCAATGGACCTGATGGATGTGCTAACTCGTCGCCTGCAACGGTCAGGTCTGCCCGCACCGCGACCTCGCCTTTCTCACGGAAGTCCATGATGGACTTTCGGTCCCGCTCGCCGAGCGCGCAGGTTTCAAAGCTGTCTGGGTCGCTGTCCGACACGTACGCCGCCGACGATGTCATGGCGCGCCCGTTGGTGACGAAGCCCGCAACGGCCGAGCGGATCTCGCTGGGATAGACAAGCCGGTTGCTCTCAAGCGTGACGGCAGCCGCGCTCAGACGTCAAAGAGAGGGTCAGCTCTGGGGCCAATCAGGCCGGAGCGCAATCCATTCAAGGCCAGCAAATACGGTCGCGGAGTTCACTATGCATGCTCGCTTTGTTGTGGCGATTTCGATTCGGATATGCTCGGTCGCAGCCCCCGTTTCCATTCTCCGATCAACTCCAAAGCGAAGAGAGTTTTTGGTCGCGCTTTCGCTCGCAGCGAGTCTCGCCAGCAATTCGACACTGGCACAAACCACCAGCCTGCTCACCCCGAGCAGCGACACTGCGGATAAGGATGCCAAAAGAAGAGGTCAAAAGGATCTGGCCCCGAAACTCCAACGCAGCCAGCTCAAACAAGCAGCGTGTCCTTCCGGTCCCTCGGCGCTCGCACGACTTTCCAGCATGCCTCCCACAAAGTGCAACAGCGCTAATGCAGTTGCAACGAACAGAACTCAAAAAACAGCCGATCCATTCGCAAAGTTCGAAACTCTCCGCGAAAAAGGTATGTGGCTCAATATACCGGGTCCTGCCGATACGATAGATCAGGATAAAGACGGCGTTAGATCCGCGCTGGCAGACGTCGGCATCGGTTATGTTGGCGGCACAGTAAACAGCCTCGTGAATAATCAACTGCCAGGCGCAGCCAGAACCAGCATCGCCAATCAATTATACATGGGGCAGAATCCGACGTTCGGTTCCGTCAATTTCATGATCGTAACCTACGATCTCAGCCGCTTTGGAATTGCCGATGGCCAGATCATCGTGGGCGCTGAGCAGCAATATTGGACATGGAAGCCTGGTGGCCCCGATAGGCTTGGCATCAATACAATTGCCTACTACCAGACATTCTTCGGCGGCAAACTCGAACTCAAAATGGGTTACCTCCGAAACCAAAATGAGTTCGCGGGCACCGTGGTCGGAGGCAGCGCTGGAGCAAGCGTTTTGGGCCCCTCGTCGAACATCCTGTTTCAAGCCGGCATGAGCAACAATGCAGCGCCCACGCCGGCTCTCAACCTGAAGTACAATTTTGATGATCACATATATAACAAGTTCTCGATCCAGCGCTCACTCAGTCCAGATGGCCAATATGCGCAGATAACCGAAAACCCGACCGGCCTGGACTGGAGCACGGCCAATGCGGGCATTCTTTGGCTCGATGAAACCGGCTGCAAGCGCAAAGCTGCTCCGGGCTTACCCGAGACTTGGTTACGGGTTGGCATCGGCTTCAACGATAGCAGCTACACGAATTTGCAGCATCCGACGCAGCCGAGAACCAACGCGAACAACGTCTACTATGTCGCTGCTGATCGACAACTCTGGCAGTCCGACGTCCAGGGCTCGGCAACCCGCGGGATCTATGGCGGACTCTCTGTCACGTACGCTCCGCCTGACCTAAATAGAGTCAGTCAATATTACGAGCTTCGTCTATACGCGAAAGGGCTGTTCGACGGCCGGCCCAGCGATCAGATTGCTCTTGTTGCCACCAACACCGTCTGGAGCAACTTTGCGGTGGATGCCGCCTTAACCAAGGGGCATCTCGTACATCGTGACAGCACAGCGATCTCAGGAACCTATACTGCGCATTTGGCACCGGGGATATATGCAAGCGTAGGATTGACTTACATCAACAAGCCGACAAGCATTATACATACCCGCGAAACGGGACATGCTCTGAATTTGTTGGTCTCTACCTCGATATTTTTCTAAGTCCTGGCAGGCCGTCCCGAGCGTTCGCTTGCGCACGTGCAGACCTTGGCGCGAACACGTAGCGACCAATTCCTCAAGATCGTCAGTCGTGATCGCCGTGCACGAACACGCAACGGATGAGCTGGCAATCGCGCACGCCGACACATCGTGTCGGCATGTTGGCTATCATGACCGCTCGATGATCGAATTCATGCGGTCAGCTGCCAGCCTCCGCTGTTCGGCGTCAACACCAGCCGGCGACACCCGCTTAACCTCGCAAAATCCTGGCGAAGAACTGCGCCTGGTCATTGTCGCCGGCGTGCGATCTACCCCTGAACGATCGCAGTGGAGCGTTCAAAACTGGCAGGATTTAGCTTGATCCGCAACGAGAGCCAGAACCGATCGGCACCATGACGATCGCTTCGAACGAATGACACTGCGAGACGCGTGCCGGATGCTCACGGCGCGACCGGATTGCCTCGCCGGGCCAGAGCTTGATCGGTCGAACAGCTCGCGGTCGCGACGAGGACGCACTATTCCCAATGGTCGATGTCATAGCGAGCCCCCCTGAGTGACCTTACAGCGGGCTCGGAACGTCGCACCGATCTCAGGTTCTTTGGCCAAGAGAGCGGTAATAGCGGTAGTGACCCGAGCCTGCCGGATGTTCGAATTGAAAACAAGCGGCGAAATTTTCAATCGCTTGCATGACGCCCTTAAGCGAGGGGGCCGTGAAGGCGTGGGTCTGTCCGGTCGACCAGTGAGCTAGATAGTTGCTCACTATCGTCGCAACCGAGGTACCGAGACCGGCGAGCTGGGCCGGCTCCAAGACCAAGCGCCCAGCCGCATCGTGAAGGTCGACGGCTGCCTTGATCGCGTCTATCAGGTTTTTCGCCATATGCTTATCATCATTGAAGGCAATGCCGATAGGCACGGGAATACCGACCCTTGAGATCACCTCCTCGAGTTTGAACTCGAGGTACTGTCTGATGCGGGGGGCCGCATCATCGGTGTTTCCGGTATCAAGAAGGGCGCGCGTCGCATCGCGGATCCTATGGATTGCGCCCGATTGCGGCAGCACCGATGTCCGTGCGGTGCCCTGGATGCATTGATGCCACCAGCCGCCATCTTTGGCATTCGTGTTGAATAGCTTCTCCAGGACGGTATCGTGGCTGAGCAGAATGACCTGCGGGCCATCGGGGACGCCAGGGCGCGCAAATTGTCCTTTGATCACGTTCATCAGGTGGAATTGATGCCCGGAATCAAAGCTGGATGTTACGTCATCGAGAATCAGAAACCTGGCGCCCCCGCCATAGAGCGAAGCGGCCGCCAAATAGACGCTGATCGCGAAGGCGTTCCGATAGCTCTCGGAGAGGACCGCTTGAGCTGAGATGTCCGGTAGTGTCCAGAACTGTGCGAGAGAGATGGAAAGATCTTCGCTGCCCGCCCGCTTTTTGAGGGCTGGCACGACATCGGTGTACATGATCGCCGCGAAGATTTTTCGCGTGACGGGTTCGATCGCGGCGAGCCGGCGCGCGCTTGCGGCGGACTCGGCACGGGCGAAGCATGAGCTGGCCGCGTCAAGGAATGCCTTCACCCGGGCAATGCGCGCAAGCTCCGCAGCGATTGCAGATTGGTCGCTCAAGGCAGCGCGCAAGTCCGACAAATTGCTCTGCAGCCGGCGTGCGGCCTCGGCTTTCTCCACGACAGCGGTAAGCTTGTCGGGAAGGCTCTTCTCCAGGGCGACCTTGTCATCCGTGAGGTCTTTGACCTTGGCGACCGCGCGATCAGTTAGGGTCTTCAGCCATTCGGTGACAGCGCGTGCCTGCGCGCCGTCGAGCGCGCCCTTCAGTCCGACGTCCCTTGCCTCGGCGAGCTTGGCTTGCTCTTCTGCTTGGCAGCCTAACCGTTCTAATTCATCGAGCTGATTCCAGCCTTTTTCGGTCCATTCTTGCGTCAGATTGGCCGAAGCTGCCTCCACCGCCTCAAACGCCGCGTTCTTCTGGCGAACATGATCGAGAACCGAACCGGTGTCAGATCGATCACACGTCGGGCAGGCACATTTATCCCCCCAACTGTCATCTGCGAGGATGATTTCGCTTACACCGTAGAGCTGGCGGAACAGATCTCCTTGGGTGAGCTTTAAGGCGGTGTCGCGAGCATCGGCCAGTTCCACCAGGCGCTTGGCATCCTCTTCGCTGGGCGCGGCTTTCAGGGCCTCCGACCACCTTGCCTCATCGCGCAGGATTTTCGTAAGTTCT
This sequence comes from Bradyrhizobium sp. INPA03-11B, assembly GCF_040446015.1. NCBI lineage: Bacteria > Pseudomonadati > Pseudomonadota > Alphaproteobacteria > Hyphomicrobiales > Nitrobacteraceae > Bradyrhizobium > Bradyrhizobium sp. INPA03-11B. Next base: position 10,225 of record NZ_JASGSR010000084.1, on the reverse strand, counting down.
GCCCTCGCCTCACCTCCTTCGGCAGCTTTCGCTGCATCGACACACTTTGAGGGGTCGATTTCCTCGAACGTCCGGCCCTCGCAGAGCGGCTTGAGCAGTTCGATGCCACTGAGGGCGGAATGCGCCTTCGCAAGCATCGTTGCTTCGGCTTCTGCCGGATCGTACTCTTCAGCGACCAGGGCAGTGAAAGCCTCCTTGACGTTGGCCCGGGCTCGCTGGAGGCGGACGTGCGCGCTGTTCTGCTTGGCCTCCTTGCCGCCGACGGCGAAGTGATTGTTAAACGCCTTGGTATTTGCCAGCGACGCCAACCCCTGCCGCAGCGATGAATAGCGTTTCAAGCCCAGCAGTCCGGCGAACGATCGGCCGCGCCTTTGCGGCGCAAGATCGATAAAGTCCTGAAATGTCTTTCCGTCGAGCAGAACGAACTCGCGATTGAGGTCCGCCAGGATCGCATTTCCGTCCGCACCTGCGCTGGCCACAACAGTTCGCGCCCCAGCGGCATCGCGCCGAACGGTCACATCGACCTCGGCGCCGCCATTAGCCGGCACAAGGGTCAGGATGATCGTTCCCACACCACCCGCATGGAAGCGATTGAGATAATAGCACGAGCCCTTTTCGGTCGCAGGCAGATCGTCCAGCTTGGGAATGCGGCCCGTAATCGCGTAGACCACCGCATCAAAAATAGATGTCTTCCCAACCCCATTCGGCGCGGAGATCGAGTTGACGCAATCCGGCTTGAGTTTGAGGACAAGGGGTGCACCCTCGTTGTTGATGCCGCGAAAGCCTTCGATAGAGACCTTCTGAAGATACCAGCCGCTCATTGGGCAGCGCCTTCTTCGGAAGGCATTTGTTGCGGTTCGACCGGCGCAGTCGCTAGGTACAATGCATCAAGGATCGCATCTTGATCGAGAGCGATGTCCAGGCTGAGCTTCGAAAGTGCATCTGACAGGACGCCTGCCAGTGGATCGTCGATCCCTTTGAGCGCGATCGAGAGTGCACAAATATTTTGGTCAACTGTTTTAGTGTCATCGATCTCGAACACGAGTTCGTTCTTCGCCACAATAATCTCCAAGCGTACTTTGTGCTTCATGCCCACTCGACTTCGTAAGGCCAAGCATCTCCGCTCTATCTATACTGCTTGGCGCGCGCGGCTAGGACAATCTCGGCACGGCCGGTTGGATTATCGGCCTAAGTCGCACGAACTTTGTACGCTTCGTACGAATGCCGATGATTCAGGTTGCCGCCTTCGTCAGATCGCGAGAGGGGCGACTCATTGAATGAGATGCTGTTGAACGAACAGGCAGGCGCAGAAGGTTATTCGTCGGGGACCTTCCAGGTCGGCAGGTCCGGAAAGCACGACACTTGCGAGATCCGATTTGACCGCCTTGGAGAATGCGCCAATCAGCATTGTCGAAATTCTCCCCGCCGGCGTTGCTCGTTTCAATGAGATAATCACCGGCTGCAGTACAGGCCTATTGCACCCAGTCGTTTAATCATGGATCATCGAGCTATGCGTCATCGAAAGAATTATCGATCGCCTAGGACATCTTGCATTGGCGCCGAGATTAAACATCAAAGCGGTGCGCACGGACATGGTGCCCCATCTGCCCGGATCGTACAAAGCTTGATGTGTGTCCCCCGGAAGCTTGTCCCTGCTTTTCGTTTGCGGTAAGGCACATAATGCGATGATGGAAAGACAGAATGGGACAGCGACGGATGTGCTTTTTCGCTAGCGGTTAGTCCTTGCGGCTACTTCGACATCCAGGTTCGGCATAAGGCTATTTAATTGGAGAACTGCATGAAACGAATAGACAAGGGTGGTCAATTTGTTTCGGGGGCCGGCAGCGTACTCCGCGTTGCGCCCAACAAACCAGGAACAAAGAAACTGACGGCGACGATGAAACGCCGCGCCTTGAAAGTTCGCAAATCTGAGCGACAGCGCGCCTCGTCTTCGTAAGCCGAAGAACATGCTCGTCCCTCGGAGGTCATTCAAAACGCACCGCGTGTCTGCAAGCTGCTTCAATCGCGAAATTGCCGGAGTTGCGCCTTGAACGCGAGGACTCCTTGTACCCTTCGTGGGCTTGATTATGGTGGCGGCGCGCGGCCGCCACCATAAGGGCTAGTGCTGCGCCGGACCGCGCCGAACCTCATGTTCCGTCTTGCGCAAGCGCGGTCTCTTCGGGTCGCGATTACGCGAGGAGACCGCGCTGCTCGATTACCATGATCTGAACGGGCCTCCGATCGCGTCTGCATCCTGATCGCTTGAGACTGGGACACCGCGGCCATGACGGGCGGTATCCTCCAGCACGCCTCTGCGCAAGGGCGACCTTACCCAATCCGCAGGTTCTCAGCAGAGGCTTTACCGGCGCTGCCGGTCTTCAGTTCGTAGCTGATCTTCGCTCCCTCAGCGAGATCCGGGTAGCCAGCCTTTTCAACGGCACGCATGTGTACGAAGACGTCGGGGCCACCATCATCCGGCGTGATGAAGCCATAACCTTTGGTAGGGTTGAACCATTTCACAGTACCAATTGCCATCGCAGAACTCCTAAATGAATCCTTGCGATCTAGCCAAACTCTCACAAGGGCACAAGCCCCTGGGTTACGCCGCTCGGCGACGCTTATGACTTTCCGCGGCTTGGCGCGGGAGGCAAAGGCAGACGTCCATCGGACCAGACCGTCTCGCTCCGGCGCCAAAATTGGCTCCTCAGGCTGGTCCCAGCGAAAGGCGGAGAGGATCGTCACCCCCTTTCGCGCAAAGCGCAAACTCATCGGTCGTGAGCGCCACTCTGGTTATCGACAACTTAGGGCATCACCTCCGCCTGGAGAGATTCCTGCCACCGTAGTACTCCTGCGCTGCCTTGCGACAGACTTCCTCATAGAACTCATCGGCATCTTCGATCGTGTAACCGGCTCCGGCAAAGCAGCCGCGCGCTACCTCGTGGAGCGTATGCCGTATTGACGTTGTATCGTCGTATACGGCGTTAAGGCACGCGATGATGACTATGACGTCCTCCCTTGAGAGGCGCGGCTGGCCACTCATTAAGCGAGCGTGATTGATGCAGGCGACGGCGTTGACGCAAGTGAACGAGTCGCCCATTCCGGAGCAATCCTCGAATCCATTGCCCCGCTCGTTCAACTTGAAGTGCGCGACAGGCAGATTCTTCGTGTCCTTGATCTCGCGGTGGTTCAGGTTCTTGCCTAGCACGGAATCACGGCCCGACCGCATCTCGGTAAGCCAAATGTCGAGTTGGTGTAGCCTAGGCCCAATCCAGCTTCTGTTGCGCTTGAACAGGTTCTTGTTCGGATCCTCGAACATGAGAGACGCATCGATTCTGTCAGTTTCTGCAACCGAAAGTAATCCCTGCTTGGACAGCATCTGCATCACGACTTTCTCGGCATGTCCCCAATGCGCGTTATCAGCATAGACCTGCCTGAAGTTTAAGATGGCCTGGCCAGCTGCGAACTGGGCGTCCTCGCCAAGGCCGCAGTCCTTGCAGATCAGCGCCTCGAACTTCTCGGTGCACTGCTTGAAAGTCAGCCCCTTCTCACTCTGGAGGGCATTACGGAAGTGCTGCACGCCCTTGTTCACGAAGGGTCGAGTGACCGATCTGGAGGTGTAGCCGTAAGCGCCAGTTTCTTCGTTAAGTACACCCGTTAGCGCGTACTTGTTCTTTCTATCGTAGAGCGGACTCCTCGTCAGATCTGGATCCTTAGGCACCTTCGGTGGGCCATACTTGGCCACGCACTCGTCCTTCACGAGATGGCCCTTCATGCAGGCCAGGTTCAACGCGAGGGACTCGTGCGCTTGCTTGGAATCCACCAGGCGAGCAACGTGCACGTAAGTCGCCGCCCGGTAGTCGATCATCTTTACGAACAGATTGTTGCCACAAGTACGGATTGGATTGAGGGGACGCTCGTTCAGGCGCTGTTCTTCAGGGCTGGCAGCGTGATATCGCGTCGAATATTCCCTCGCCTCGGCCTGGGCCAACCTGAGCCGTTCGTTGCCGGTGAAACCTTTCTTGCCATCGTGCAGCGAGGTGGTCGAAAGGAAGAAGTCGTTTGCGACCTCGTCATAGGCGTAGCCTGCGCCGGCGAGACACAATCCGTATTTCACCGCGCGCGCAAACTTTGGTTCGCCCCTCCCCCCGTCTTTGCCGCCGTTTCCACCGTGCTCCCCCCGTCCGAGCGATGGCAGTGCAGGTCTTCTTCCCGTTGGAGTGGCCATCCTCCGCGAATAAAGCTCAGCAAGTGATAGTCCGTCTTCGGGAAGCGCAAGCATCGCACTCGGCGCCTCGGCCTGTCCACCGACGATTCGCCAAATCCGTGAGCGAAGGGCCGCAAGTGAATGTCCGGCCTCGTGAAATGCGCTCATCGAACTCAGATCCTCGGCGTGTCCGCCGACGGCCCGCCAAACTCGTGAACGCAAGTCAGCAAGTGAATGACCCGCTTCATGGCACGCAATCATCGCAGTTTAGGCCTTGGCTATGCCATGAAAGATCTGGCTGTTTATTGCCGAAAAGCCGTCAAGACGGCGTTCCCACTTCACATCTCCTCCTCAACCAAGGCCCATTGCCCGACTCGGCAAGTAAGATCTTCGCATCCCGATCGGCTACAAATTGCGGAGTATCGGATCCGAACCACGACCGATTTGATATCCCGCAAGGTTCTAAAGCCGCCAAATGAACTGGTGTTGCCTTGTCGCGCATCCGCGCTTACGCGTCGGACGATTGGGTCTAATCGGCAGGCAAATGAGCCGGTGCCTGCCCGTCCGTCTACCTCAATGCGCCAACTAACTTGGCCGCGCCAATGCCTTTCCGAGGCGTTGTGTTCCTGCAGAACAACCAGCCTGTCTTAGCATCGCTCCGCATCATCCAATTGAAGCGCACCCAGCATGCCCCCCCTCAGTCCTGCGATGACCGCGTCAAATGTGCTCTATGTGCCCACATCTACGGGATGATGTTTGGGACCAGGTCGGCGCCCTTCTGATTTTAGAAGTGCCGCGGTGGCGTCGCAGAACCGCGACGGCGCGACGACTATGGCGTTGTCACCATTTATCCTCTCCGCTGGTGCTGCCAGGAACGTGCTCCCATTTGACTTCCTTGTAGGTGAAGGACCAATCTTCCATGTTCTGGAAGAAGTTGTTCTGCGGATTAATCGTGAGCGGCACATAGGCCTTGCCCTCGATCAACGTCGCGTTCTTCCAGGTTATTTTGAAGAAGTTCTGCGGCTGCGGCATGCCCCCCGGATCGGTGCGGTAGAACTCGCAGACCACCTGTTCGAGCACTTCGTTGGTGGCCAGCGCCTGCCATAGCAGCGGCGAGGAGCGATCAAAAAATTTGGTGAAGAGTACCGGCTGGTGGTTGCGCGCGCCCGTGGCGACCCCGCTCGTCATGTCGCGCGGAACGACGATGCCGCTGGTGAAGGCGACGACGGTGATCTTCGATTGCTTACCCGAATCACCCTTGGCGACCTGCCCGATGCTGTCCGGCTTGGAGGCATCTTTGGAGATGTCGCCCTGTTTCTTCCCCTTGATTGTCATGTAGGCTTCAAGTGACACTTTCGTCTCCAAGACTTTCGATGCGCCGGCACATACCGGCACGATCCATATCGCAACATTCGTGCCAAGAGCCGTGCGCATCCGAGGCGTGATGCTGCGAGTATTTCTCCGGATCTGATCGTCGATAACAGCACTAGAGATGTCCACGCGCCGACACCATCACGCGATCACATCGTCGCGTCGGGACGCTATCCGTCACGGCTCAACAGGGCCGACTGGGTCCAATCGACACTCGACATCGAGAAAGGCACGCGTGGCAACGTCGAGCACAGCCTGCCCCGTCACACGGTAACCCATGAAGCTATCGACTAAGGCATTTCCGTGCAGCGCGTAGACAAGCACCGTGCAAAATGCTCGTTGTCCTTGCTCCAGGTACTTCGTGGACAGGCAGAGGCGCAATTCTCTTCCGTCACGAAGGCGTTGCGAATGAATGCCATCGGCAGACTGCGGCGGTATATTGATCGACGCTGTCGGCAGGATCGTCGCGCGCGCCGTATTGGCGATCGCTTCTACCAGCGGGTCGATTTCGTGAGTTGCGGGCCTCCAGACGGTCATGAGGCGCCATCATGAGAAACAATCGCAGGCCCATCGCAAATCTCGATCTTAGTGCCAGATTGCGATGTGATGCGATTGAACACATGCGTGTCGGAGGTCACTCCTGCCTTCATATCGGGATTGTGGACCGCTCCGATCACCAAGGGCCGGTCAATGTCACCGTTCATGTAGCCGACCAGAACTTCGGTTCCGGGAACTAACGGAAATTGCAAACCGGTTTGATTCGGACCTGCGTAAGGCTCGAGCTTCCGCACATAGCCGCTGCCATGCCCCTTCGCCAGTTCGTCGGCGAACGTGAACTGCAGCTTGTAGCGGCCCTGATCGTCGATCTCGGCCCGCCCGTTCCACGCTTCTCCATCGACCCTGGCGGTGTGGAGGCCGGCGCCAAGTGGTGCAGGCGTCATAGCGACCGGACGGTAAGGCACGTCCGACCGGATACAATGGACCATATTTTGATAGGCTCGCCCGTTCTGCGCGAACGCGCGGAACCCGGCCGGCGCGGGCCGATAGGCCGAGTGATCCGCGGCGACAACGAGATATTTGCCATCAAAACGGGGATGGCCCCGCAGCTTGAAAATGACGCCAGCGCGTAGCTCCGGCGCGTCGCTGAGGGCGATGTACATCGTCTGGCTGGCGCCCACCTGCTCGGCACGGATCCGCGCCAGCGTGGTCGCCTCTGCTTCACTGGTCAAATGCCCGCCGAACCGTGAGGCCTTGCCCAAAAAGCCGCTGCCTTGTCCAACCTGCTGATCGACAGACACGACGGAAGGCACCGTTTCGTTGTAATCGCGGAGCGTAATGGTCTTTGTCGAGAGCACGCGGCGCTGCCGGAACGACAGAACGGCGCTTTCGTCGACGCCTCGCGATACCTTGCGGTCGCGCTGGTGCGCATAACGAATCGCAGGCCAGGCGCCGAACCTAACGCTGGGAAAGGCCAGATTCTTGTCGCCGAAGACAACGGTCTCACCGCCGTCTTCTTGCTTGAAGAAATAGAAAATCCCGTTCCGCTCGCAAAGGCGCGAAATGAAGCTCAGATCGCTTTCATTGTACTGCACGACATAACTTCGCTTGGGATAGCGATCAAGATTGTATTCGGCGGGAATGCTGATGCTCGCCGTGTTGAGCTGCTCCTTAATGATGTCATCGACGCCCATCGGTTGGCCAGGGCCATAAATGCGGCTCGCGACGGAGAGCTCGGCGACCGCAAAGCGGGGGCGCAGAACGAACTGGAGCACTCGCAGTCCAGTTACCGTTGGGTCCAGTTCCTCGACCTGGGCACAGAGGCCCGAGGTCATCCATCGCCCGCACGCAGTTTTGACGGTCAGCTTGGCGCATTCGCCGATCAAAGCGCCGGTATCGACATCGCTCGATGTCGTGGCGTAAATCACATAACTGAACGGCAGGGAAATGCACTCTGTGCCCTCGAATCCTTGCACGTCGAGCTCAATGCTGGGCTTGCTGTGAATGTCGAGGCTAATACTGAGGTTGGAGCTGTCGTTCATCGGTGTACCAAGTCAAGCTTCGGCAGTGACAACAACGTCTGCCACAGGTGTCGCTGAGAGAAGGGCGTTCCCCGAGTCCGGCGGCACTGAATGCTAAAATCATATCTTACCTCCCTACTCGCTTTACGACAGCATGCGGTCCGCAGAACCGGCAAACCCAGGACGGGCGACCGGGACCTTGGACAAACTCCTCGACGGCCTCAACGCGATCGCGGCAATCGAGGACAAAGTCTGAACCCGCCATTGTGCTGGCAACGGATGACAAATTGCCGTTGCTATGCGTTGCATATCATCGTTGGCCGACCGCGCCGGGAATGCTGGATCCAAACACTGAACCGATGTCGACGCCATCGGTGCTGGTGTGGATGATCGTGAAGCCGATAGCGTCGAATACGAGTTGCGAGCGCACCAGCGTGGTCTGGAATTTGAGACTGGCAACCAAGCCCGCGTCCCGCAAAGCCGCTTTTTGACAGCGAACGCGTGTTTTGCGTTGCCGCCCAAGGATCCAGCGTTGCCTCCGATAGCTCCGAGTCTGAGATGCATTTCATCACCGTCAGCCTACCAGCATCTGTCGATAGTCGAGCATCGTATTGGTTCAGCGGCGGCATTACTTTCTCATAGGCATGGATGAAGCCGATCGTAGCTTGCGCGCCTGTTGCGCAAGAAGGACAAGGACTGTTTTTCCTGAGCCCACAGGTGCGGATACGCAGGGTTTCTCTTAGAGGCGGAACATACGGTTTGAAGGGAAGGATTTCGACGTGCACTCAGCCGATCAGTGTTGCGCTGCCTTTTCAATAGCAACGGTCGTGCCAATCGGGCCTCTTCATCAAAGCTATCAATCAGGTTTCTGGACAGTCAGTTTCGACGGAATGACTGCAGTTGTTCCCAACCTGACTGTCAGGTACCGGACAAGAGTCGGGCCGGAGATGAAATGGCTTATGCCGGCGACGAGACAACTTTATGAGCAATGCCGCGAACGAGTCTCGGGGAACTAAAGATGAGCAAGATCACCACGTCCTCGCAGCATATGTGGCGCTGCCGGCTTACGCTCTGAGAGCTGTTGGAGGATGGAACGGGCCGAACCGGGGTAGATCGCATGGCCGGATGCAAATTGGGACCAACTGGCTGCAAGCAGGCTCCCGCGGCCTGCACGCTGCAGATCAAGCGAGCGCGCGTTGACGCTGCAATCGGATTTATCACCGGAGGTTCGCATGAGTGACAGCAGCAGCGGCTCCAATGAGGGGCCTGGACCCTATGAGGTGGATAAACAGCTTTATGAGGACTTCTGGAATTGGCTCACTTGGAAGCTTCCGGACCACCGCTCCGACGGCGCCGACAATGCCGCGGGCGATATGTACGATTTCCTCCAGTGGATCCACGAGACCAACAGGCCCCCGATGGCCGATCGAATTGCGTTGCCCTCGTTGGATATCGATGTGCGGGCCTATGCAGCCGACTATATTGGGCGCGAGGTACCTGTGATTGGCGGGCTTCGTAATCGTCTCTTGAACTTGAAAGACATGCTTCGAGACCTCGATTTCTGGAACTGGGCTCGAGAGAGGCGTGTGATGTTTCAGGGCTTCGATGGAGGGGGGCCATCCTCGTTACCGCTGGACTACAAGGATGGCAGCAGCGAAAGTGGCAGAAGCGATCGTGGCAGCAGCGGCGGCTTCAATCAGGGCCCCGGCCCGTATGAGGAGGATAGGCAGCTTTATCAGGACTTCTGGAACTGGCTTACCGAGAAGCTCTCGGACCGCCGCTCCCGGGGCGCCGACATTGCCGCAGGCGATATGCACGATTTTCTCGAATGGATCCGCGAGACCAACAGGCCCCCGATGGCCGACCGGATTGCGCTTGCCTCTTTGGACACCGACGTACGAGCCTATGCAGCCGACTATATTGGGCGCGAGGTATCCGCGATCGGCGGGTTTCGCAACCGTCTCTTGAACTTGCGAGAGATGCTTCGGGATTTTGAAATCGAGAACTGGGCCCGCGCGCGCGGTGCGATGTTTCAGGGCTTCGAAGGTGCGCTATCGTCATTGCCGCTGGCGCCCGCCATCCCGTCAGATCGCGAGAGGTCTGCAGCTAACGCCTGGATTGGGATGCCAGAGCGTGATTTCGGAGCTTGCGTCCTCTCGGATTGGAGGGGCGGCGCCGCCCCGGACATACTGATTGCGGAATTGCGCAAGAGCCACCTCCTGCCGATGCTATTGCGGCCGCGAAGGGTGCTTATCAATGGGATGCGGTATGTCGCGGCAGTGTGGCCAGGGCGAGGGGTCGTGACCCCGAACAATCCCGAAGGCGAAAACATTATTCTTACCCCTGGATACAGGGAGCTAGCGCTGCAACCCCAGCTTCGAGTTGAGCCGATGAATGAAGTCGGGCCTTCGTCGTCTGCTCGGCCTGCGGACATACGACCCGCCTCAGGGGGTTCAGGAGGTTATTACCAGAGACCAAATTTACCCGATATCGGAACGAGAGTCGGCGCGGGCTGGATCCACGGCCCCCGGGTTGCCGACACCGTCCTAGTCAACGCACTGAGAGATTTCGGCCTCCTGCCGACCTGCGAGATACCGATGCCATGTTTTTACATACATCGTGAGCCCTACAC
>NZ_JASGSR010000083.1:0-35920 GCF_040446015.1 Bradyrhizobium sp. INPA03-11B | reverse complement strand
CCCCCGCAAGGGGGGAGGGAACCCTTCCGCCGGTGGCTCCCTCACTTTGGCGCAGAGGAAAGTTGCACTTAGTCAGCGTTCCCAAGCGAGCGCAGCCCGCGCCTCAGCCCTTGATGAACGCCAGCAGGTCCGCGTTGATCGTCTCCGCTTCCGTCGTCGGCATGCCGTGCGGAAAACCCTTGTAGGTCTTCAGCGTGCCGTTCTTCAGAAGCTGGGCCGAGAGCGGGCCGGAATCGGCGTAGGGCACGATCTGATCGTCGTCGCCATGCATCACCAGCACCGGCACGTTGATCTTCTTCAGGTCCTCGGTGAAATCGGTCTGCGAGAACGCGACGATGCCGTCGTAATGCGCTTTCGCGCCGCCCATCATGCCCTGCCGCCACCAGTTCTGGATCACGGCTTCCGACGGTTTCGCGCCGGGCCGGTTGTAGCCGTAGAACGGCCCGGCCGGCAGATCGCGGTAGAATTGCGAGCGGTTGGCCGCGACCTGGGCCTGCAGGCCGTCGAACACCGATTTCGGCAGACCGCCGGGATTGGCAGGCGTCTGCACCATCAAAGGCGGCACGGCCGCGATGATCGCCGCCTTCGCCACCCGGCTCTCGCCGTGGCGGGCGATGTAGTGCACGACCTCGCCGCCGCCGGTGGAATGGCCGACGTGGACGGCATTTCTGAGGTCGAGATGCGCGGTGACGGCCGCGAGGTCGTCGGCGTAATGGTCCATGTCATGGCCGTCGGCGACCTGGGCCGAGCGGCCATGGCCGCGGCGGTCATGGGCGATGACGCGAAAGCCGTGACCCACGAAGAACAGCATCTGCGCGTCCCAGTCGTCCGACGACAGCGGCCAGCCATGGCTGAACACGATCGGCTGGCCCGAACCCCAATCCTTGTAGAAGATATCGACGCCGTCTTTGGTGGTGATGGTGGGCATTTGATTGCTCCTCTTGTTGCTGATTCTTTGGTCCGCCTACGCGTGAACGGACCTCCGGCGACAGCGTGTCGCCGACACGCCGCCGCACATCATCTTCTATGCTGTGCGTCGTCTCGAATTGATGTCATCCGCCCCGGATCAGGCGAAATTGACCGGCCTGAAGCGGCGCCAGGCGCCGATGATCATCACGACGAAGAACACCAGCACGATGCCCTGCACCGCCCCGAACACCGGCCCGGACGGCGGGTTCGGCGGCACGGCCGGCGCCAGCGCCTGCAATGCGGGTATCTTGAGGAAGCTCTGGATGACCAGCACGAAGACGTTGAGATAAAGCGAGACCATCGCGGTCACGACATAGATCGGGCGCCATGCGCCCTTGAGCTGCATCGCATACAGCGCGATGCAGGCGATCGCGAGCAGCACCAGCGAGAGCCCGCCGATGATCTGGGACGGCAGCACCTTCTCGGTGATCAGTGGCGGGATCACGAAGCCGGTGGCGCTGGTCAGGATGGTGAGAACGAGGAAGATCGCAGTCAGTCCGGGCATCGCGCGCGAGCCGAGCAGGCCGAACATCACGATCACACCGGCGACGATTGCAATCAGGCTGATAATGACGTGCACAAGCACCAACGTCGTCATGTCGCACACTCCCCCGTTGAGAACCCGCACTACGTTACGATGCGTCTTTGAAAATTGCTACATGGTTCGATGGCAGGACGAGCGACATCTCATGAGAATTCGCCGGCGCTAACTTTGATTGACCCGTCATCCTGAGGTGCGAGCCTCTTCGGCGAGCCTCGAAGGATGCGCGGCCCGTCTGTTGACCGATTCATCCTTCGCGGCTCGCTTCGCTCGCTCATCAGGATGACGGTGATAGTGCGTGCGCCTATCGGATGCAGCGACCAGTGCGTCTCATGAGAAGTTGAATCAATAATAGCGCGGGATCGGCCCGTCATGCGGCGTCTTGCGCTTCGACAGGTCGAACAGCACCTCGTCGACATAGCACCAGCCCCAGCCTTCCGGCGGATCATAGCCCTCGATCACGGGATGGCCGGTGGCGTGGAAATGCGCCGTCGCATGCCGGTTCGGCGAATCGTCGCAACAGCCGACATGGCCGCAGGTCCGGCAAATCCGCAAATGCAGCCAGCGGGCCGCTCTTCAGGCATTCCTCGCAGCCGCGCGCGCTCGGCGTGACGTCCTCGATGCCGGCGATATGGGTGCAGCTTTTTGTCATTTGCGGGCCTCGTTACTTGTCGCGCTTGGTGAACCCGTCATCCTGAGGTGCGATCTCTTGCGAGCCTCGAAGGATGCACGGCCCGCACGGTGGCCGATTCATCCTTCGAGGCTCGCTCCGCTCGCACCTCAGGATGACGGGGATCGATCTCGCGAGCGGCTCCTACAGCGTCGGACTGCCACCATCGGCGAGATAGCCGTGCAAAGCAGCGACGACCTGCGCGCCCTCGCCGATCGCGCCGCCGACGCGCTTGACCGATCCGGAGCGGACGTCGCCGACCGCGAATACGCCGGGCACCGTGGTCTCGAGCAGCGGCACGGCGGGCGTGCCCTCGCCGTTCTGCACGCCGGTCTTGACGAAGCCGCCGCGGTCGACCTGCACGCCGCAGCCCTCGAGCCAGCCGGTCGCCGGATCGGCGCCGACGAACAGGAAGAGATTGCGGATATCCATCGTGAACTCGTCGGGTGCGAGCCGGCTGCGCCAGCGCACGCGCTCCAGCGTCTCCGCACCTTCGAGCCCGATCACCTCGGTGTTGAACATCAGTTCGATGTTCGGCGTCGCCTCGATACGCTCGATCAGATAGCGCGACATGCTGGCGCCGAGCCCGCCGCCGCGGATCATCATGTTGACCCTGCGGGCATGCGCCGACAGGAACACCGCGGCCTGCCCCGCGGAGTTGCCGCCGCCGACCAGCACGACATCCTGCTGGGCGCAGAGCCGCGCCTCGATCGGCGAGGCCCAGTACCAGACGCCGCGGCCCTCATAGCGCTCGAGATGGTCGATCGCAGGCCTCCGGTAGCGCGCGCCGCTCGCGACCACCACCGACTTGGCGCGCAGCGTGTGCCCGCATCCGGTGGCGAGCTTGAACGCGCCCGACGCCTTCGAACAGTCGAGCGATTTGATGGAGACCGGGATCAGCATCTCGGCGCCGAATTTCTGCGCCTGGTTGAAGGCGCGCCCGGCGAGCGCTTGGCCGGAGATGCCGGTCGGGAAGCCCAGATAGTTTTCGATCCGCGCGCTGGCGCCAGCCTGGCCGCCGAAGGCGCGGGAATCGAACACCGCAACCGACAGCCCCTCGGACGCCGCATAGACCGCGGTGGCGAGCCCGGCCGGGCCGCTGCCGACCACGGCGACATCGTAGAGCCTGTCTTCCGCGTGGCTGCCGATCATGCCGAGCGCCATCGCAAGCGCGGTCTCGGACGGATTGCGCAGCACCGTGCCGTTGGGGCAGACCACCAGCGGCAATTCGGCGCGCGTCGGCGAATAGCGCGCGACGAGGTCGGCGGCATCGGTGTCGGCCTCGGGATCGAGCACGTGATGCGGCTGGCCGTTGCGCGCCAGGAAATTCTGCAGCGGCGCCATGTTGCCGACCGACGCCGAGCCGATCAGCACCGGTCCGCCGGCGCCGCCCTGGATCAGGCTGACGCGGCGCAGGATCAGCGCCCGCATGATGCGCTCGCCGAGATCGGCTTCGGCGACCAGCAGCGCGCGCAACCGGTCCGGCGGCAGCAGCAATGTCTCGACGACACCGTCGGCATGGCCGTCGACCAGCGCGGCGCGACCGGAGAGCTGGCCGATCTCGGCGAGAAACTGGCCGGGCCCCTGGTCGATGATCGGCGTGACACGGCCGAGGCCGTCGCGCTGGGTGATCGCGACGCTGCCGGACAGCACCACGAACATGCCGGGACCGGGCGTGCCGGTCTCGAACAGCGCCTCGCCGTCCTTGTACGAACGCGGCTCGCCGAAGCGGCGCATCCGCTCGATCTCATGCACCGTTAAGGTCGGAAAGGTCTGTTCATGGCGCGGGAAGGCGTAGGCGGTTGCGTTCAGGCGATTGATCGTCGTCTCATCGATTGCAGCCATGTTCGGCGACTCGCTTCCTTTGCTCACCTTGACGTTCGTCATTCCGGGGCGTGCGAAGCACGAACCCGGAATCTCGAGGTTCCGGGTTCGCTTCGCGCCCCGGAACGACGTACCCTCATCACTTGCGCCATGCGAAAGTTCTCATTGGATCAGAACCGCGGCTTTAACCTGTCACTTTGCCCGGCTCGTTTCCGCCGGCGTCATCCGGCGAGGCGTGATCTAGCGAGCCGTCGGCCGGTTCGGAAGCCACATCCTCGCGACCGCGCGCCTGGGATTTTCGCCGTTTCAGGTTTTCGCGCAGCGCCGACTTGAGGCGATCCTGCCGCGAATCCTTCAGGCGGGCTCCGGCCTGCCCGCCGCCTCTGTCCCGATCACCCGTCATTGCTGAACTCTCAAACCGCCGACGCCTTTTCGCGTGCCGAGCATAGACCGAGCATAGACAATGGCTGCCGCCCGCGCACCCTGCCCGGTCGGCCAGTTGCGCACCACGACATGATTCGGCCGCAGGCGGACGGTCGCATTCCCTTACGGTCGGGAACCCCAATCGGGCCGAAATCGGCCGAATTGGTCGAGATCACCGACCCGGAACGTGATTTCTGCCGATTTGCCCGGCAGGAGGGGCGCTGTTTCGCTTGCGCGAAAGGGAGGCCTGTGGCAAGAACCGCCCGCTTGGACGGGCCCATGGGGCCGATTCAATTTTTCCCGGGCATGCTGCCGTAGCTCAGTGGTAGAGCACTCCATTGGTAATGGAGAGGTCGACAGTTCAATCCTGTCTGGCAGCACCATCTTTTCAAGGGTTTCAGCGTTTTAGCGCTTTCTTCCCACACTGCCGCCCTCCAAAGAGCTACTACTCCCGTCGGGTCGCTGATGGCCGACGAAAAAGCAAAGAGTCATCACGCCCTCGTTGAGGCGTCTTGGGTGAGTCTGATGTGGGTTGCGGGGGATTGAGCGAGGGTGGTAGCACCACCCCGCGGGGCTCCATGAACAAGCACTCCTACCGTCCGGACATCGATGGACTGCGCGCGATCGCGATCGGTACGGTCGTGCTCTACCATGCGTTCCCACGGGCGCTGCCGGGGGGATTCATCGGCGTCGATGTTTTCTTCGTCATCTCCGGGTTCCTCATCTCCGGCATCGTGTTCTCCGAGATGGAGGCCTACCGGTTTTCGTTCCTGCGCTTCTACATCCGCAGGATCTGTCGAATTTTCCCAGCACTCGCGCTCGTCCTGATCGCGACCTGCGCCGTTGGATGGCTGTGGCTGCTACCCGCAGAATGGCAACGCCTCGGCCAAGAGATACGCGGCGGCGCGTTCTTCTTCGCGAATTTCGTCTTTCTCGGGCAGGCCGGTTACTTCGACCAGGCTTCGATCCAGAAACCTTTGCTGCATCTCTGGTCTCTTGCCATCGAGGAGCAGTTCTATCTGGCGTGGCCGGTCATCGTCCTTCTGTTCTATCGTAGTCGGTTCGCGCTCGGCGCTCTGATCTGGGTCGCGCTGATCGCGTCTCTTGTGCTCAATCTTGCGAGTGTCGCGGGCGACCCGGTGAAGACGTTCTACATGCCGACCACACGAGCATGGGAACTGCTGATCGGCTGTCTCCTTGCGTTTCGTTCCGTGTCGTCGGAGACAGTCACCGCCCGGTTGTTTGCCGCCGTTGAGCGGATCTGTTCGCCCGATCTGCGCGCGCTCTTTGGCCTCGTCCTAATCGCCATCGCTGCAACTCAATTTGACGCTCACCAGCTCTTTCCCGGCTGGCGCGCCATTTTCCCGACAGTCGGCGCCGCGCTGCTGATTTCGGCCGGGCCGACCGCCTCCGTTAACCGCGCCCTCTTGGCAAATCCCGCCGCGGTATTCATCGGCTTGATCAGCTATCCTCTCTATCTTTGGCATTGGCCGATACTATCGCTCGCAGCCATCTATCGAGGCGCCCCCCCCGGCAATGCCGAGACCTGGGCGCTCGTCGTCGCCGCGGTCGTCTGCGCTACCGCTACTTACTATCTGATTGAGCGGCCAATTCGATTTGGGTCGTCCCGCGCCAAACGCTCGGCAGCTGCTGTCCTGGCGACACTGTGCGTCGCAATCGGTCTCACTGGACAGATGATCGCGTCAGACCAATTCACCTCAAATGCCCAGAGGTACGGCCTCGATCGTATCATCAATGCCGCAAGCGAGTGGTCCTATCCGACCGACGATCTTGAATCCCTCGGATGGACGGGCTTCGTTCTGCGCAAATACAAGCCCCTGAACGGGCCGCATTCCGTGCTGTTCTTCGGGGACAGCAACATGGAGATGTACTGGCCGCGCGTTCAGGCGATCGGTGCGCAGGATCAATTCAAGCAGGACAGCATATACTTCTTCACATACGGCGGCTGTCCACCCATACCGGACCTGACGGATGTCCAGCATCCTTATTGCGTCGGCTTCGTCGATGCAGCCAAAGCCGCGATTCGCGACAAGGACATCAAGACCGTCGTGCTCGGCGCGCATTGGTGGGGGTACCTCAACTCCGCTTCGCCGTATCGATACAAAGATCAGAGCGCATCAACGCCCGATGGCCGCACTGGCGCCATCAACGCTCTGGCGGCAATGGCAAAGGAGTTCATCCAAGAAGGGCGAACGGTCTTTGCCATAATGAACATCCCGTACTCGGGGTTGATGGGCCCTCCGAGCATGATCCGACGCAAGCTCACCTCCTTTGAGATCGTCCCGAGCCCGGTCGAACTAACAACCCAACGCGAGGGCCTGAGCCTCACAGAAACACTTCGCGCCGCGCTCGCCGCCGCTGGGGTCAAGGTCATCGATCCCATTCATAGCCTTTGTGAAAAGGAACGTTGCCCGACCCTCACCCCGGCTGGAGACCCCATCTATCGAGACGCTATGCACTTGCGGCCCGCATTTGTGAGATCGAGCGCTTCATTCCTCGATCAGACTTTGCAATAGCCCTATGGGTCAGCAAAAAAATGCGCGTGTCTTGGTCAAGGTCCCGCGTCAACCGACATATCATCTGCCCGATCTCGGCGTGATCGCGACACGCGACGACCGCCTCATCTGCCCCTCTCGTCATAGGCCGGACCGAGGCCTGACTTTCCCCCAAATCGCAAAATCTACTTTTGGTTGATTTTCGGCCAGAGCCATACTTCTATGGAGCTACTGTTACTTGGCGAATTTTCAAAGCTCCGCAATACCACATTGAATTGGGAGATATCACGTGCGCACCAAAACCTTGCTGCCCGCGGCTCTTGCGCTGTTGGCATCGTCGTCTGCATTTGGCTTTGAGTTGGGGGATGTCGAGCGTGCTTCGGGCTCGCCGCCGGTCATAAGACCCTTCGACGGTCCCAGGGACGTTTTCCAGTACGATCTCAAAGTCCGCAATCTCTGCGACAATGCGCAGAGCCTGAACAACGTGGCAGCGGGTTGGGTCGGACCGAAGCGAACCGGCAACATGTTCCAGGATGGATTCAATATTCGCGATCGGTCTGTCGCCCTCGCGGCCGTGGTGACCTTCCCGGACGCCAAGAGCAACGAGACCAAGCAGGTCAAAGTGCCGATCATCGCGAAGGCCAACTTTGGCGACACCCAAATTCAGAACTGCGATGGCACCATCATCACCGACGTTCCGGCCAACACGAAAATAAGGATGCACTTTGAGTACAAGCAGTCGGACACCATTCGATTCAATGACCCGACGAAGTTTGTGAGCGGCATTACGACCGTCGGCGCAAGTGCCGTCGCACTGGGATCGGTGGCCACGGGCACCGGGGGTATCGGAGCGACGATCGTCCCTGTCGTCTCCTTCCTGCAGAAAAACACCAACGCCATCACCACACTCAATAGCGGCGTGAACTCGATCATGGAGTCGTTTGCCGAAACCAAATCGCCTGATCCAAAGCAGTATGAGATCAGATCAACCGCCAGCAACATCAGCTACAGAAGCGGCCGAACCACCGTCATCTCGATCGACAAGATCGTGCAAGACAGCGGGTTGCATGTTGATGGCCTGAACGGCTGGCCGGGGGTCGACGGAGCGTTTACCGAGCGGTACGGCGAGCTTCAGAACCAATTCAACAATGCCCAGAATGCGGTCGATTCTCCCTGGTCGGGCAATCTGCCCAAGTTCTGCGCGAAGCTGAGGGCCTATGTGGACGGAGCGACCAAGGGCGACCGTTTCGCGTCGGCTGTTGGTATCGGGTTTCACGCCTTCTACTATTCGGCGGAATATGGCGGGAAAACCTGCCTGAACTCCTGGGACATCGCGGCTCTGAAGGCGCACCATTTTGCTCCGCCGTTCCCCGATGCCTGGCCGACGAATGCGACACCATCCGGACCTGTGGTGGCAACGCGGTCGACACCGAAGCCGGCCGGCAAGTCAGCTCGGTTGGCTGGCGCTCTCGCCTCACGCTGACGGCCTGAGTCCATCCTGTCGGCGCCGAACGCCAGGCGCCGGCGGGATATCGCTGCCGGCTCTCGGGGATCGTCAAGGACGCACGATCTGGCTCCAGCAGCCGTGGCCGGCCTGCGCGACGATCGGACCGCGCCACCACGGCCGCCGTCCGCCTTCGCCTCCCCCTTCGCCGAATCAATGCGCGAGCAGCAGGCCCACGCCGCCGATCATCAGCGCGACGTAGACCACGAACACACTGCCGACCCATTTCCAATCGATCTGTGCGTGTTCGGGGCTCAGGCTTTCGATGATGCCGTGCATGATGATTTCCTTGAGAAGTCGCATGCGCGGCGTATAGACCTCGCCCCGAGCACGTCATGTGACTCACTTCACATTGCCATCGCGGAGCGGACCCAAGAGTGACCGGCCCAGAACTAAGAAAACTGCGCGAACATCTCGGCGAGGCGCTCGGCCGCAAGTTGACGGCGGCGGACATGGCGAAGCTGTGCGGGTTGCCGGCGGCCGGCGGCGCCGAAAAGCTCCGCAAGTGGGAAGTCACCGGTCCGACCCCGAAGGTCGCGGGCCTGCTGCGCGTGCTGGCGATGGCGAGCGAGCACTATCCGATCCTGGAGAAGTTCGACGTGTTCGATCGCCACGACGTTCCGGTCAAGGAACGCGCCGCGCGCCGCGAAGCGTTCCGCGAGCAGATCCGCGACGACGTGCGCAGGCGGCTTGATTGACTGGTGTCTCGATGCGCGGACGGCGGCTTGGTTAACGGGAGAAGCGGCGCGTTAAGCCTTCCGTCATTCCCGCTTAAGCGTTCGTTAGGCACAACAAAACGTTTCACCGCAAAGGCTGCGACTTAACGCTCCAAGCCGTCTTTCGGTGAGAAATTTTATTCAAATGCGGTCTAACCCCTCGGCCATGGATGGCGCCACTCACGCTGCGCCTCATGACTTGTCCGGAGACTGCCTTATGAAGAAGTTCCTGCTCGCAACCGCAGCCGCAGCGGCTGCCCTCGCTGCCTTTGGCGCGACCGCTCACGCCGCCGACTTCAACCGCGGCTATTATCAGAAGGCGCCCGCGCCTGTTTACGCCGCTCCGCTCTACAACTGGACCGGCTTCTATCTCGGCGGCCATCTCGGCGGCGCGTTCTCGGGCAGCAACAGCTCCTTCAACGGCCTCGCGCTGACCAATTCCGACGCCCGCTTCATGGGCGGCGTGCAGGCCGGCTACGACTGGCAGCTGTCGCCGATGTGGGTGATCGGCGTCGAAGGCCAGTATTCCTGGCTCGGCGGCCACCAGCTCAACGCGATCTTCCCGGGCGTCTACGTCTACAACAACAACCAGCGCGGCATCGGCTCGATCACCGGCCGCGTCGGCTACACCTGGGGCCCGGGCCTGATCTATGTGAAGGGCGGCTACGCCTATTCCGACAACAACGAAACGGTGACGCTCGGCGGCGCGCCGGTCGGCTTCGCGCTGAGCGACAACCACAGCAACGGCTGGACCATCGGCGGCGGCGCCGAATACATGTTCGCCCCGAACTGGTCGGCCAAGGTCGAGTACCAGTACTACGACTTCGGCGACAGCCGCTTCACCGCGCCGGGCGCGCTGGTACCAGTCGGCAGCTTCCACAATGACGAGCACACGGTGAAGGCGGGCCTCAACTACCGCTTCAACCTCGGCGGCCCGGCCTACGGCCGCTACTAAAGTTACGGATCATCACAACCAAGAGTGGAAGGGCCGGCGCAAGCCGGCCCTTTTGCGTCCGTTCGCGTGCATCGATTCCGCACAGCGAACCAAGCCCGTGCGCGGAAGCCCTGAAAAATCCAGCAGATTGTCGCAATTTTCCCGATTTTGTTAACCCGCCGCACCGATACTCCCGCGCCGGGGAAACATCCAAGAGTAGTGGCCAGGGGTAGTGGGCCAGGGGGATACGGGGCAATGGCGTTTCGGTTCAAGCTCGGCAAACCAAATCTCAAGCGTATCCACCTGCCGCAGATGGGCGTCAGGGGCAGCCTCTTCGCAGCGTTCGCCGTGATCGCAGCCATGGCGCTGGTGATCAGCGCAGGCGCCGGCATCGTGCTGCATCAGCTCGGCGGCACCATGAGCGATCTCTCCGGCCGCGACATTCCGCGGCTCGCCGCGAGCCTGCAACTGTCCGCACAGAGCGCCTCGCTCGCAGCCCAGGGTCCCGGCCTGCTTGCCGTGCAGAGCGAGGATGCGCTGAACGATCGCACCAAGAAGGTGCAGGAGGTCGCGCAGCAGACCAATGCCAAGCTTGGCGAGATCATCGAACTCGGCGCCGACAAATCCGTCGTCAGCGCGCTGCAGGAAAACGTCAAGAACACCGACGAGGCGACCAAGAGCCTGATCTCGGCGGCGCGCGAACGGCTCGAGGTCGGCGCGCTGCGCGACAAGCAGTACAACGCGCTGCGCAAGGCGCAGTCGGTCTTCGTCTCCGCGGCCGGTCCCGCGATGCTCGACGCGCAGACCCGGCTCAACGCCATCCTCGCCTCGGCTGAAGTTTCCGCCGACGACGCCACCGAAGCGGCGCGCACCGTCGGCCAGATCAGCAACGTGCTGTCCATCGGCAATCTGATGGCCGCCGACATGACCGCGGCGCTGTCGGCCAATTCCAGCGAGACGCTCGATGCGATCGAGGCGGAGTTCAAGAAGGGCCGCGAGCGCATCAAGTCCAACCTCGAGGACCTGCCCAACAATCCGGCGATCGTCGCCGTGCGCGACACCGCCTCGAAGCTGCTCGTGCTGGGCGAAGGCAAGACCGGCGTGTTCAAGGTCCGCCAGAAGGAGCTCGACTCGATCGATTACGGCCAGACCATCCTGGAGGAGACCCGCAAGCTCAATGTCGGGCTCGGCATCAGCGTCCAGCAGCTGGTCGATGCGGTCCAGAAGGAGACCGACGCCTCGACCTTCCAGGCGCGGCAGCAGATCTCGCTCGCCACCGCGGTCATGATCGGCCTCGGCGCGCTGACCTTGGTCGGCTCGTTCCTGTTCGTCTGGCTCTATGTCGGGCGCAACATCCTGCGCCGCATCCGCGGCCTGCAGCGCTCGATGCAGCTGTTGTCCGACGGCGACCTCGACACCGAGATCCCGCAGAGCCGCCAGCGCGACGAGATCGCCGTCATGGCCGACGCGCTTCAGGTGTTCCGCGAGAGCATGATCGAGAGCCGCGAGCTCACCGAAAACCAGAACAAGGACCGCTCCGCCAAGGCCGAGCGCGCCTCGCGCATGGAGACGCAGATCACGACGTTCGAATCGACGGTCCGCAGTGCGCTCGGCAGCCTGCAGACCGCGGCGAACTCGATGCAGTCGACCGCGCAGAGCATGTCGGCGACCGCCGACCAGTCGAGCGCATTGGTCAACGCGGTGGCCTCGGCCGCCGAGGAGACCTCGGTCAACGTGCAGACGGTGTCGGCCGGCACCGAGGAACTGTCGTCCTCGATCCAGGAGATCAGCCGCCAGGTCGTCACCTCGGCGGAGATCGCCCGCAAGGCGGTGGAGGAAGCCAGCGCCACCGACAGCACGATGCAGGGCCTTGCCGACAACGCCGCGCGGATCAGCGTCGTGGTCGATTTGATCCAGACCATCGCCTCGCAGACCAATCTGCTGGCGCTCAACGCCACCATCGAGGCGGCGCGCGCCGGCGAGGCCGGCCGTGGCTTTGCCGTGGTCGCCTCCGAGGTGAAGAACCTGGCGAGCCAGACCGCCAAGGCGACCGAGGAAATCCGCCAGCAGATCGTCAGCATGCAGGAGGTGACGACATCAGCCGTCACCGCGATCCGCAACATCTCGAGCACGATCGGCGAGATCAACGACGTCACCACCGCAATCGCCGCCGCCGTCGAGGAGCAGGGCGCGGCGACCCGCGAGATCGCCCGCAACATCCAGCACGCCGCCGGCGGCACCAGCGAGGTGTCGAGCAACATCGTCGGCGTCTCGACCGCCTCGGCCGAGGCCGGCACTGCTGCCGGCGAGGTGCTGAGCGCCTCCGACGCGCTGCGCCGCGAGGCCGACGTGCTGCGCGCCGAGATCGACGGCTTCCTGTCGAACATCCGGGCGGCCTAGCGGCGTTCCCAAACGATCCATGGCCCGGCTTGATCCGGGCTACGGAATTCCCGGGAAATCCGGCCCCATTCTCCGGACGGCTATCTGATTTTCGGCTGGCGCGGCGGGCAATGTGCCGCTAAGCCCGTAGCATGGACAAGAAGACCGACAGCCTTCCCTCCTCGGCGGAGGCACTGCGATACCCCTGGGAAAATCATCCCGGCCACGACCAGGTCGTGGAGGTGGCCCCCGGCGTGCTGTGGGCGCGGCTGAAGCTGCCGTTCCGCCTCAACCACGTGAACATCTATCTGCTCGCCGACGGCGACGGCTGGACCATGGTGGATGCCGGCTTCGGCAACGAGGAGTCGATCGCGGCGTGGACCACGCTGTTCGATGGGCCGCTGAAGCACGTCAAGGTCACCAGGCTGATCGTGACGCATTCGCATCCCGATCATGTCGGTCTCGCCGGCTGGATCACCGAGCGCTTCGACTGCCCGCTGTTCATGTCGCAGGTGGAATACCTGCAATCGGTCTATCACCAGAACCGCGGCACCGAGGAGCGGCGCAACGCGCAGCGGCTGTTCTTCCGCCGCCACGGCATGGACGAGGACCTCACCGAGAAGCTGCTCGGCCGCGGCCAGGATTATCTGAAGCGGGTGTCGGTGCTGCCGCCGTCCTATCACCGCCTGACCCATGGCGACGAGGTCGTGATCGGCGCGCGGCGCTTCAAGGTGATCACCGGCGGCGGACACGCGCTCGACCAGGTGATGCTGTATTGCGCGGCCGACAAGCTGTTCCTGTCCGCCGACCAGGTGCTGAGCAAGATCTCGCCCAATGTCAGCGTCTGGGCGGTCGAGCCCGAGCAGAACTCGCTCGGCGAATATCTGGCCTCGCTCGCCAGCCTGACCACGACCCTGCCCTACGACGTGATGGTGCTGCCCGGACATGGCGTGCCGTTCTACGGGCTGAAGACCCGGATCAAGCAGCTCGCCGACCACCATGAGGAGCGCTGCCGGCTGATCGCCGAGGCCTGCCGCGAGGTGCCGCAGACCTCCAAGGAGCTGGTGCCGGTGGTGTTCCACAAGCACGTGCTGGACGAGCATCAGATGGGCTTCGCCGCCGGCGAACTGGTCGCCCACGTCAATTACATGCTGGTCGAGGGCCGTCTGACGGCCCAGATGCACGGCGACGGCATGCTGCGCTTCAGGACCACCTGAAGCGCCCGGCTCTGCCGCGAGGCGGACGCGTCTCCCCGGCGATTTGACCGAAATCAAGCCGGAAAGCGCCGACCTAGGGCAATTTGCCCAACTGCGACGCATGCCCAGTTGTGAGCCAATGCATGGACATTAGAGCTGGAAAAGCTCTAAGAAGAAGCAGCTATTCCGGTCAGGTTCCGCTTTCTGGGTTTGCCGATGAATTACAGCCAGTTTTTCAATTCCGCCCTCAATCGCCTGCATGACGAGCGGCGCTACCGGGTTTTCGCCGACCTCGAACGGATCGCGGGACGCTTCCCGCACGCGACCTGGCATTCGCCGAAGGGCAGCCGCAACGTCGTGATCTGGTGCTCCAACGACTATCTCGGCATGGGCCAGCACCCCAAGGTGGTCGGCGCCATGGTCGAGACCGCGACCCGGGTCGGCACCGGCGCCGGCGGCACCCGCAACATCGCGGGCACCCATCACCCGCTGGTGCAGCTCGAGGCCGAGCTCGCTGATCTCCACGGCAAGGAAGCCTCGCTGCTGTTCACCTCGGGCTATGTCTCGAACCAGACCGGCATCTCGACGCTCGCGAAGCTTATTCCGAACTGCCTGATCCTGTCGGACGCGCTGAACCACAATTCGATGATCGAGGGCGTGCGCCAGGCCGGCTGCGAACGCCAGATCTTCCGCCACAACGACGTCGCGCATCTCGAAGAGCTCTTGATCGCGGCCGGCCCCGACCGGCCGAAGCTGATCGTCTGCGAGAGCCTCTATTCGATGGACGGCGATGTCGCGCCGCTCGCCAAGATCTGCGATCTCGCCGAGAAATACGGCGCCATGACCTATGTCGACGAAGTGCATGCGGTCGGCATGTACGGCCCGCGCGGCGGCGGCATTGCCGAGCGCGACGGCGTGATGCACCGGGTCGATATCGTCGAGGGCACGCTCGCCAAGGCGTTCGGCTGCCTCGGCGGCTACATCGCGGGCAAGGCCGAGGTCATCGATGCCGTGCGTTCCTACGCGCCGGGCTTCATCTTCACGACCGCACTGCCGCCGGCGATCTGCTCGGCCGCGACCGCTGCGATCCGCCACCTCAAGACCTCGAACTGGGAGCGCGAGCGCCACCAGGACCGCGCCGCGCGCACCAAGGCGATCCTGACCGCCGCCGGCCTGCCCGTGATGTCGAGCGACACCCATATCGTGCCGCTGTTCGTCGGCGACCCCGAGAAGTGCAAGCGCGCCTCCGACATGCTGCTCGAGGACCACGGCATCTACATCCAGCCGATCAACTATCCGACGGTCGCCAAGGGCACCGAGCGGCTGCGCATCACGCCCTCGCCCTACCATGACGACGGCCTGATCGACGGGCTGGCCGAGGCCCTGCTCCAGGTCTGGGACCGGCTCGGCCTGCCGCTGCACCAGAAGTCGCTGGCCGCCGAGTAACCCTATCCGTTTCAACCTGCGAATTTGGGCCGGCCGTGCATCGCGCGGCCGGCCCTTTGCGTTATAATCCTGAGACCCGGCCCTCCCAGCGGCCGGGACAGGAGATAAGCAGCGATGCTGCACGACTGGGGCGTCATCGCCACGGCGTTCGCCTACATCGGATTGTTGTTCTTCATTGCCAGCCGCGGCGACCGGATGTCGACGGGCGAGCGCGGCCGCGCCAGCCACTGGATCTATCCGCTGTCGCTCGCGATCTACTGCACCTCCTGGACCTTCTTCGGCTCGGTCGGCTTCGCCACCCGCACCAGCGTCGACTTCCTGGCGATCTATGTCGGCCCGATCGTGATGGTCGGGCTGTGCACGCCGCTGCTCCGCCGCGTCATCGCGCTCGCCAAGTCGCAGAACATCACCTCGATCGCCGACTTCATCGCCGCCCGCTACGGCAAGAGCCAGGCGGTCGCCGCGACGGTGGCGCTGATCGCGATCATCGGCTCGGTGCCCTACATCGCGCTGCAGCTGAAAGCGATGGCCTCGTCACTGGAAACCATCCTGAGCGAGGACCAGGCGTTCTCGAAAATCCCCGTGATCGGCGACATCGCACTGATGGTGACGCTGGCGATGGCGGTGTTCGCGGTGCTGTTCGGCACCCGCCACACCGACGCGACCGAGCACCAGCACGGCCTGATCCTGGCGATCGCAGCCGAATCCATCGTCAAGCTGGTCGCCTTCATCGCCGCCGGCGCCTTCGTCACCTTCTGGATGTTCTCCCCGGTCGAGCTCTACGAGCGCGCCCTGAAGACACCGGAAGCGGTGCGTGCGATCGAATATGTGCCGTCGATCGGCAACTTCCTGATCATGACGCTGCTGTCGTTCTGCGCGGTGATGCTGCTGCCGCGCCAGTTCCATGTCAGCGTGGTCGAGAATTCGACGCCCGCCGAAGTCACAAGGGCGCGCTGGCTGTTCCCGCTCTACCTCATCGCCATCAACCTGTTCGTGATCCCGATCGCGATCGCAGGCCTCGTCATCTTCCCGTTCGGCGCCGTCGATGCCGACATGTTCGTGCTGGCGCTGCCGATCGAAGGCAATTCGCAATTGCTCAGCCTTGCGGTGTTCGTCGGCGGCCTGTCGGCGGCGACCGCGATGGTGATCGTCGAATGCGTCGCGCTGTCGATCATGGTTTCCAACGACATCGTGCTGCCGCTGGTGCTGCCGCGCAGCGACGACGCCCGCATCGGCCAGAAGGATTTCGGCGATTTCCTCCTGAAGGCGCGCCGCTTCTCGATCTTCGCGATCATGGTGATGGCGTATTTCTATTATCGCGCGCTCGGCAATACCCAGCTGGTCGCGATCGGCCTGCTGTCCTTTGCCGCGATCACCCAGCTCGCGCCGGCCTTCTTCGGCGGCCTGTTCTGGCGCAGAGCCACCGCACGCGGCGCGATGGCGGGCATGCTGGTCGGCTTCGCGATGTGGCTCTACACGCTGTTCATCCCGAGTTTCCTGGAAAACTCGACCGCCGGGTTGATGCTGCTGCAACACGGGCCGTTCGGGATCGAGGCGCTGCGGCCGCAGGCGCTGTTCGGTGCCGATTTGCCGCCGCTGCTGCACGGCGTGCTGTGGAGCCTTGCGCTCAACATCCTCACCTATGTGCTGTTCTCGCTGGCGCGCGCGCCGTCCTCGATCGAACTGTTGCAGGCCGACGTGTTCGTGCCCAATGCGCTGGCCCCGATTGCGCCGAGCTTCCGGCGCTGGCGCACCACGGTGACGGTGCAGGACATCGAGAGCACGGTGACGCAATATCTCGGCCCCGACCGCACCCGCGAGGCGTTCGCCGCATTCGCCGTCGACCGCAACGTCGTGCTGCTGGCGTCGGCGCCCGCTGATTTCGAGTTGCTGCAGCACGCCGAGCGGCTGATCGCCTCCTCGATCGGGGCGGCGTCCTCACGCCTCGTGATGTCGCTGCTGCTGCAGCGGCGCACGGTGTCAGCCAAGGCCGCGCTGAAGTTGCTCGACGACTCCCACGCCGCGCTGCATTTCAACCGCGAGATCCTGCAGACCGCGCTCAATCACGTGCGCCAGGGCATCGCGGTGTTCGACGCCGATCTGCAGCTGATCTGCTCCAACCGCCAGTTCTCCGAATTGCTCGGGCTGCCGCCGCATCTGGTGCAGCTCGGCATCCCCTTGCCCGAGATCCTCGAATTCATGGGCGCGATCAGTCCGCCGCCGGCCGGCGACAGCGACAATCTGCTGCAATTGCGGCTGCGCGCCTACACCACCGAGGGCGAGCCCTATCTGGAACGCTTCACCGACCGCCACCTGGTGATCGAGGTCCGCGCCAACCGCATGCCGGGCGGCGGGCTCGTCATCACCTTCTCCGACGTCACGCCGAGCTTCGAGGCCGCCGAGGCGCTGGAGCGCGCCAATGCAACGCTGGAAAAGCGGGTGCGCGACCGCACCGAGGAGCTGACGCGGCTGAACTCGGAGCTCGCGCTCGCCAAAGGCATCGCGGAGGACGCCAATGCCTCCAAGACGCGCTTCCTGGCGGCGGCGAGCCACGACATCCTGCAACCGCTCAACGCGGCGCGCCTCTATGTCACGAGCCTGGTCGAACGCCAGAACGGCGGCGAGGATTCGCGCCTCGTCGAGAACATCGACGACTCGCTCGAGGCGATCGAGGACATCCTCGGCGCGCTGCTCGACATTTCCCGGCTCGATGCCGGCGCCATGACGCCGGCGATCACGAGCTTCCGGATGGCCGACTTGATGCGCTCGCTGGAGATCGAGTTCATGCCGATCGCCCGCGACAAGGGCCTCGATCTGCGCTTCGTGGCCTGCTCGCTGCCGGTCGAATCCGATCGCTCGCTGCTGCGCCGCTTGCTGCAGAACTTCATCTCCAACGCGATCAAATATACCCCGCGCGGCCGCGTGCTGATCGGCTGCCGCCGCCGCGGCGACGCGCTGCAGATCAGCATCTTCGATACCGGCGTCGGCATCCCCGTGCAGAAGCGCGGCGAGATCTTCAAGGAGTTCCACCGCCTCGAGCAGGGCGCCCGGATCGCCCGCGGCCTCGGTCTTGGATTATCGATCGTCGAGCGGCTGGCGCGCGTGCTCAATCACCGCATCGCGATCTCGGCCAATGTCAG
Organism: Bradyrhizobium sp. INPA03-11B; assembly: GCF_040446015.1. Lineage (NCBI taxonomy): Bacteria > Pseudomonadati > Pseudomonadota > Alphaproteobacteria > Hyphomicrobiales > Nitrobacteraceae > Bradyrhizobium > Bradyrhizobium sp. INPA03-11B. The sequence continues at coordinate 17,662 of NZ_JASGSR010000083.1, read as the reverse complement.
CGGCGGCTCGGCATTCTCGGTCACCGTGCCGGTCGCGACCGCGGTCAACCATACCGCAGCTGTCACCAGCGCCACCCCGCTGTCGAAGACGCCGATGAGCGGCTCGCTGATCGTCTGCATCGAGAATGACCCCGCCATCCTCGACGGCATGAAGACGCTGCTGACGGCGTGGGACGCCGAGGTGATCGCGGTGCTCGATGCCGACGGCGCGATCAGCGCGATCGAGGCCGCCGGCGGCCGCGTCACCGGCGTGCTGGTCGACTATCACCTCGACCGCGGCAACGGCGTCGCCGCGATCCGCGAGATCCGCCGCCGCTTCGGCGACGGCATCCCGGCGATCCTGATCACCGCCGACCGCAGCCCGGCGGTGCGCGCCGCCGCGCGCGAGGAGAACATCGCGGTGCTGAACAAGCCGGTGAAGCCGGCGTCGCTGCGCGCGCTGCTCGGACAGTGGCGGACGCAGCAGATGGTGGCGGCGGAGTGAGCTCAGCTCATTCCACCGCGCGTGAAGCGCGGTGTCCTGATTGTCCCGTCATCCTGAGGAGCGCGGAACGCGCGTCTCGAAGGATGCACGGCCCGTCTGTGGCCGATTCATCCTTCGAGGCTCGCTTCGCTCGCACCTCAGGATGACGGGACAAAGGTCTCGCAATGGCCTTAAGTCGACGGCGTGCCCTGACGCCATTGGCCGCCGGCGATCTTGGCGGCGGCGATCACGGCTTGGGTTCGGCTTTCGACGCCGAGCTTCTGCAAAATGGCCGAGACATGGGCCTTGATGGTCGCTTCGGAGACGCCGAGCTCGTAGGCGATCTGCTTGTTGAGCAGCCCCTCGGACAGCATCATCAGCACCCGCACCTGCTGCGGGGTCAGCGTGACCAGGCGGTCGCGCAGCCGCGTCATGTCGGGATCGCCGGCGGCCGACAGATCGGTGTCCGGCGGAACCCAGACGTCGCCCTCCATCACCTTTATGATGGCATCCCGCAGCGTCTCGACGCCGAAGCGCTTGGGGATGAAACCGGAGGCGCCGAAGTCGAGCGAACGGCGGATGGTTCCGGCATCGTCGCTGGCGGAGACGATGACCACCGGGATGGCCGGATACTGCGCCCGCAGATAGATCAGGCCGGAGAAGCCGCTGATCCCCGGCATGCTCAAGTCGAGCAGGATCAGGTCGACCTCGGAGTCCCGTTCCAAGAGCGCAGTCAGGTCCTCGAACGATCCGGCCTCGCTGATCGTGGCCGAACTCACGACGCTCGACACCGCCTGGCGCAACGCATCGCGGAACAGCGGATGGTCGTCGGCGATGACAAGATGAGTATTGGCAGCAGCAGTCATCTCAGTCCCACAAGCGGGCTAGCCCGCGCCGTTCGGTTGTCGCCCGCGCGGCAGTATCACGCAAGGGCTCGAAAATACCAGATGCCAACGCAGTTAACCGGCCGAGCTTGTGCGCCGCAATAGACGCACGCCGGGGCGTTCCATCCTAGTCTCACCTCTCAAGATAGGTTCGGGCGTGCAAAAGCCAAAAGTCTTATTGGGGCAGGTTTCACTGCGATGTTACCTTTTAACTTAAGCTTGGGGCCTATTCGGGCCTGACCCGGCAGACGGGGCGAGCATGGCAGCAATAATTCGGGGGGAGCAATCCAGATGTCCACAATGACTGCAACTTCGGCGCGGCCCGCCGGCATGACGAAGGATGAGCGGTTCGTCATCCTCGCGTCGTCGCTCGGCACCGTGTTCGAGTGGTACGACTTCTATCTCTACGGCTCACTGGCCGGCATCATCGGCGCGCAGTTCTTCTCCGACTATCCGCCGGCGACCCGCGACATCTTCGCGTTGCTGGCCTTCGCCGCAGGCTTCCTGGTTCGTCCGTTCGGCGCGATCGTGTTCGGCCGGGTCGGCGACATCGTCGGCCGCAAATACACCTTCCTCGTCACCATCCTGATCATGGGCCTGTCGACCTTCATCGTCGGCCTCCTGCCCAGCGCCAAGTCCATCGGAATCATGGCGCCGATCATCCTGATCTCGCTCCGCCTGCTGCAGGGCCTTGCGCTCGGCGGTGAATATGGCGGTGCCGCAACCTACGTCGCCGAGCACGCGCCGAACGGCAAACGCGGCTACTACACCTCCTTCATCCAGACCACGGCAACGCTCGGCCTGTTCCTGTCGCTGCTGGTGATCCTGTTCACCCGTTCGATCACCGGCGAAAAGGACTTCGCCGACTGGGCCTGGCGCATCCCGTTCCTGGTCTCGGTGCTGCTGCTCGGCATCTCGGTCTGGATCCGGTTGCGGCTGAATGAATCGCCCGTGTTCCAGCGCATGAAGGACGAAGGCAAGAGCTCGAAGGCGCCGCTGACGGAAGCTTTCGCCAACTGGTCTAACGCCAAGATCGTGCTCCTTGCCCTGCTCGGCGGCACCATGGGTCAGGGCGTGGTCTGGTACACTGGCCAATTCTACGCGCTGTTCTTCCTGCAATCGATCCTCAAGGTCGACGGTTACACCTCAAACCTGCTGATCGCCTGGTCGCTGCTGTTCGGTACCGGCTTCTTCATCGTGTTCGGCGCGCTGTCCGACAGGATCGGCCGCAAGCCGATCATCCTGACGGGCTGTGCGATCGCGGCGCTGACCTTCATCCCCATCTTCAAGATGATCTCCTCCAACGCCAACCCGGCGCTGGAGAAGGCGATCGAATCCACCAAGGTCGAGGTGGTCGCCGATCCCGCGGGCTGCGGCGACCTGTTCAATCCGGTCGGCACCCGCGTCTTCACCGCGCCCTGCGATGTCGCCCGCGCCTTCCTCGCCCAGTCGTCGGTCAAGTACTCGACGAGCTACGGCGCGGCCGGCTCTGGCGTGAAGATCGTCGTCAACGGCAAGGACGTCCCCTACGCCAACGCCAAGGATGGTAACCCGGCCATCACCGCAGCGATCGCCGCGGCCGGCTATCCCAAGGCCGGCGACGCCGGGATCATCAAGATGGCACATCCGTTCGACATCTTCCGTCCCCAGGTCGCTGCCGTGATCGGATTGCTGTTCATCCTGGTGATCTTCGTCACCATGGTGTACGGCCCGATCGCCGCGATGCTGGTCGAGTTGTTCCCGACCAAGATCCGCTACACTTCGATGTCGCTGCCCTACCATATCGGCAACGGCTGGTTCGGCGGATTGCTGCCAGCGACCGCGTTCGCGATCGTCGCCTCGACCGGCGATATCTATGCCGGCCTCTGGTATCCGATCATCTTCGCGGCGATCACCGCTGTGGTCGGCGCGATCTTCCTGCCCGAGACCAAGGACGTCGACATCAGCAAGACCTGACAGCCGACACGATCCTTTCGATGAACCGGCCGCGGAGCGATCCGCGGCCGGTTTCTTTTCACGCGTGCCCCGCGGTCAGGCTCTGATCACGCCGATGAATTGCAGCACGATCTCGCGCCGGTGCGCCCGGGCGCGATGCTCGATCAGATAGATGCCCTGCCAGGTACCGAGCGCCATCTCGCCATCGAGCACGGGGACCTGCAGCGAGGTCGCGGTCAGCATGGTCTTGATATGCGCCGGCATGTCGTCGGGACCTTCGGTGTCGTGACGCCAGCCGCCGTCTTCCGGCGCGGCGCGATCGAGCGCCGTCATCAGGTCGGCCAGCACGGCCGGATCGGCATTCTCCTGGATCGTCAGCGAGGCCGAGGTGTGACGGATGAACAGCGTCACCGCGCCCTCGCCGGCGCGCACCTCGCGCAGGAATTTGGCGACCTCACGCGTGATGTCGGTGAAGCCGGCGCGCGAGGTTTCGACCGTCAGTCGCGACGACATGATGCTGGTTGCCGCGACCGCGGAGGGCACAGAGTGCGACATTGTTCTCGGTGAATTCATCTGCAGTCTCTCAACACGTCGTCCCGGCGAAGGCCGGGACCCATAACCACCGACATCCATTGGTTAGGCGAGACATCAACTCCGAGTCTTCGAACTTGAAGGGCCGCGGCGTATGGGTCCCGGCTTTCGCCGGGACGACGCTGTGGTAACAGTGTCAGCACAACATCAAATCTTGCCGCCGTTGACGTCGCGCTGCACGCGGTTGGCCATCTCGATCAGCCGCCGCCAGGCGCGCTCGACGAACGACATCATGCGATCCATGTCGCGGTCGCTCGGCAGCGGGATCTCGATCTTGCGCTCGCCCTCGGCGACCTTAGGCTCCTGTGTCTTGGGCTCCGGCTTCTTCAGCTGATCCGATTTCGGCAACGCCTCGTCGGTCTTGGCCGACGGTGCGCGCGCGGCGAGCTCGCCTTTCAATTTGTCATTGTCGGCCTGCAGGCGTCCGATCTCGGCATCGAGCGCCGCGCGCTCGTCCGGCACCATGTAGCAGGCCCAGCCTGCGCTGGAATTGGTGCAGGTCGACACCGCGCCGGTGCGGGTGTCGAGCCGCAGGAAGCCGTCGCCGGCCGGCGACAACGCGTAGCGGCCGTTCTCGGTATCGGGCGCGGCTTGCGCCAATGCCGTACCGCTTGAGATCAGGATGGCAGCAATTGCGATGGACAATTTCGAGGACGACATCGCGATGGGCATGGGCTTGCTCCGCCTCAACCTGATTCCTGCCCCTACACCACAGAGCTATAGGGCTTGCGGCCTGACTTCAACGCGTCCTCGAGCAATTCGATCCGGTCCTGGCCCCAGAACACTTCGCCATCGAGCACATATCCCGGGGAGCCGAACACGCCGGCGTCCAATGCATTCTGCCGATTCTGCTCATAGGCCGCGCTGATCGCCTCCGTGCCCGAGCGCTCCACCAGCTGCCGGCCCGGCAGACCTGCATCGTCGGCGAGCTTCACCAGCGTTGCCGGATCGGCAAGGTTGAGCTCAAGCTCCCAGACTGCCGGATAGGCACGTTGCAGAAACGGCTCGGGGTCGAGCCCGGCTTCGAGCATCGCGATCACGACGCCATCGGCAAGGCGCCCGTTAAACGGCCAGTTAGCCGGTTGCAGGTGAAAAGTCAGTCCGCGCTTGTCGCGCCAGCGCTGCAGCTCGATCAACCGATAGCGCTGCCGCACCGGATGGCGCTTGGCGAGCGGCAGCCCGCCGGTCTCCGAGAACAGATCGACCAGCAGCACGGGCCGGTAATTTACGTTGAGATCGTAAGTGCTTACGAGCCGAGCGAAGGGCTTGTGGCCGATATAGGCCCAGGGCGATTGCAGCGAGAAGTAGTAGTCGATTTGGCGCGGCATGCGGAACCTTGACTGCGCGAGGGATGAGGACTTTCGGTGATCCCAGCAGAGCGGGAAAAGCCACGCAACATCGCTTCAAAGCATACAAGCTGTTGCACTGCGAACACTGCGTCACTCTGACCTTGAATATCTCCAAATAAAACCAGCAGAATCAAAGCAATAACTGGTTACGACGCAATCTTGACTTGATTAGACGCCGTAAGTATGGTCCGCGCGGCTTTTGACGGGGACGGGCGCAATTTCCATCATCCGCGGCATCGGTTAGTGTTTGCAGCATGGCTGAGAACACCAACCACGGCGCAGATGGAAGTCGCGATCAATCGCCTCCTGACGAAGCTGCGCTTTCCGCAAGGCTCGGAAGTCTCGATCATCGGTTGTCAGAAATTCGCGACAGCCGCAGGAGCAAGACTGATCAATCCGGTACTGAAAGCGGGGACAGTGCCGCCAGAGCTTCGGCGATGGCGCTCGGTTTTCGTCTTTCCTCGGAGCTGATCGCGGGCGTTGCCGTCGGGGCGGCGATTGGCTGGGGGTTCGACCGTTTGCTGTCGACGTCGCCATTCGGCTTCATCGTGTTAACGCTGCTCGGCTTCGTCGCCGGGGTGGTCAACGTGGTGAGGTCCGCGGGCGTGGCCTCGGGCAAGCGCTGAGCGCTGGCGGGAAGTCACGACATTTGAAATTCGATAACCGGCGACACGGCCGGTGGACCAAGAGCCGCGCGGATGAAAATCGACCCGATCCATCAGTTCAATATCGAGCCCCTCTTCACGCTCGGCCACATCGGCAATCACACGATCGCCTTCACCAATTCGTCGCTCTACATGTTCATCGCGGTGCTCTTGATTGCGCTGCTGATGCTGGCGAGCGGCCGGGACCTGGTTCCCGGACGGCTGCAGTCGGTCGCCGAGATCTCCTACGAGTTCGTCGCCACCACGATTCGCAGCACGGCCGGCTCGGAAGGCATGAAGTTCTTCCCGCTGATCTTCTCGATCTTCATGTTCCTCTGCGTCTCGAACCTCGTCGGTGTGATCCCCTACACCTTCACGATCTCGAGCCACCTGATCGTGACCGCAGCCCTTGCGCTGCTGGTGTTCTTCACCGTCCTGTTCTACGGCCTTTACAAGAACGGTCTGAAATTCTTCAAGATCTTCGTCCCCTCCGGCGTTCCGATCTACATCCTGCCGCTGGTCATGTTCATCGAGGTCCTGTCGTTCTTCCTGCGGCCGGTCTCGCACAGCGTTCGTCTGTTCGCCAACATGCTGGCCGGCCACATCGCGCTCAAGGTGTTCGCGGGCTTCGTCGCGATGCTCGGCTTCTCGCTGGGCGCGCTCGGCTGGGTCGGCGGCGTGCTGCCGCTGGCGCTCACGATTGCGCTGTACGCCCTCGAACTGCTGGTCGCGTTCCTGCAGGCCTACGTGTTCGCGATCCTGACCTGCATCTACCTCAACGACGCCATTCATCCGGGACACTAAGCGGTCCGGGGAATCTCCACCCACCAATCTGTCTATCTTTCTCAAGGAGCTACAAATGGAACCGGCAGCAGCAAAACTTATCGGCGCGGGCATCGCGTGCATCGGCATGGGCGGTGCGGGCGTCGGCGTGGGCATCATCTTCGGCAACTACCTCGCCGCTGCGGTGCGTAACCCCTCGGCCGCTCAGGGCCAGTTCGGCAACCTGATCTTCGGCTTCGCCGTGACCGAAGCGCTCGGCATCTTCTCGCTGCTGATCGCGCTGCTTCTGCTGTTCGTTCCGCTCTGAGCGGCACTTCCTTCGCGCCGCCCAAGGATCATTCCAGGGCGGCGCGCATGACAGCAACAGGAGAACACCATGGCTGAGAGTCATGGCGAGGCAAAAGGCCAGGCGGCCGGCGCCCACACCGAGACCGATGGCGGACATCACGGCGGAGCCTTTCCGCCGTTCGATTCCTCCAACTTCGCCTCGCAGCTGGTGTCGCTGGCGATTGCATTTGTCGCGCTCTATCTGATCGTGTCGCGTATCGCACTGCCGCGCGTCGGCGGGACGATCGACAAACGCCAGAACAAGATCGAGGGCGATCTGGCCGAGGCGCAGAGGCTGAAGGACGAGTCCGACGCGGCGCTGAAGGCCTATGAAACCGAGCTGGCGAATGCGCGTGCCAACGCGCAGGCGATCGGCAACGAGACCCGCGAGAAGCTGAACGCGGCCTCGGAAGCCGAGCGCAAGGCGCTGGAAGAGAAACTGGCGGCCAAGCTCGCCGACGCCGAGAAGCAGATCGCAACGACGAGGACCAACGCCATGAGCAACGTCCGCGGCATCGCGGCGGATGCGGCCGGCGCCATCGTCCAGCAACTCGCCGGCGTCACGCCGGACGCGAATGCGGTCAACAGCGCCGTCGACGCGTCGCTGAAGGGATAGACGATGTTTTACGAACCGGAAACCTGGGTTGCGATTGCCTTCGTCATTCTGCTGGTCGTGTTCGGCTACCTCGGCGTCCATCGCACCCTGCTGACGGCGCTCGATCATCGTGCCGAGCGCATCAAGGCCGAGCTGGAGGACGCCCGCCGTCTGAAGGACGAGGCCAACAAGCTGCTCGGCGAGTACAAGGCGCGCCGCGCCAGCGCGGAGCGCGAGGCCCAGGACATCATCTCCAACGCCAAGGCCGAGGCCGAGCGGATCGCGGCTGAAGCCAAGACCAAGATGGAAGATTTTGTCGCCCGGCGGACCAAGACCGCCGAGAGCAAGATCGCCCAGGCCGAGGCCCAAGCCGTGGCCGATGTCCGCGCCGCCGCGGCCAACGCCGCCGTGACCGCCGCTTCGACCATCCTGTCGCAGTCGGTCAAGGGCTCGGTTGCCGACGACCTCGTCGGCAAGGGCATCGCCGAAGTCCGCTCCAAGCTGAACTGACGCGAGCACAACTGCTTCCAAAAAAAGGCCGGCGCGAGATTATCGCGCCGGCCTTTTTCTTTGTTCAAATCTGCCCCGCGCCGCGCGGGGTGCTTTCTTGACGTCTTCTCCAAGCGAACCGGCACCCGGTTCGCTGGAAAACGCTCTGCTGCTACTTCTTCTTGTGCGGCGCGCGCGGCTTCGGTTCCGGCTTCAGGGCCTGCGGGTCGAAGCCGATATAGAAGATGTAATTGTCGTTGTCGGCCGGTGACGGCGCCGGATAGACGACATCCTCGGCGACCAGGCTGAACGGCACGCTGCCGCTGTCGTCCATCTGCACCGTGGTCGTGTAGGCCTTGGTCGCAATGGTCTTCTCGCCGACGCCACCCAGCACCACGGCGACGCGCAGCGGCACCTGAACGGTCGGCGGAGCGCCCTGGGGACCGACGATGATCCGCCCCTGGATCCCGATCTTGGCGGTGATCACGCCGCCATTCAGGTTGCACTGCCGCGCCGTGCGCGTGATCGAGGCCAGGAACTTGACGTCGTTGCCGACCGCCTCCTTGCCGTCCACGGCCACCGAATAGGTCGAGGCCCCGGAGCGGATTTGCACCGGCGGGCAGGTCAGCTCGGCGTCGGCGTCGTTCAATTGCTGCGGCGCCGCGGGTGTCGCCGGCTTCGAATCCGACGAACCACCACCGAACAGGCTCTTGAAGCGGTCGCTCAGCGACTGCGCCGAGCTGGCCTCCGGCAGCAGGGTGGCACCGAGACCGATCGATACCGCCGCCGCGAGCGCGAACCTGATCACCCTGTCACCCATCGATATCCTCAAATCTCCAAACCGAGTTCCCGTTTCGCGGGCGTTATAGCAAGCCAATGGCGGCGAACCCAAGGCATGTGAAGGGCATGTAACAAGGCATCTGGAAGGCGCCGGGCGGCACCGGCCATCAGCCGGCAGGCTTGCGATTCAGCCGCGGAAATCCTCGTGCAACAGGCCGAACAGCAAATGGTCCTGCCAGATCCCGTTGATGCAGAGATAGCGCCGCGCCAGGCCCTCGCGGGTGAAGCCGCACTTCTCCAGCACGCGGATCGACGACGCATTGGACGGGATGCAGGCCGCCTCGATGCGATGCAGATTGAGCTCGCCGAACAGCGAGGGCAGCAGCACCCGCAGCGCCGTCGTCATGTAGCCGCGATGGGCATGCGGCAGGCCGACCCAATAGCCGATCGTGCCGGCCTGCACGATGCCGCGGCGGACATTGGCGAGCGTGATCCCGCCGATCATCACCCCGTCCGATTCGCGGAAGATGATGAACGGATAGGAGCGGTCGGCAGCGATATCCTCGCTGTAGCGGCGCAGCCTGCGGCGGAAGCCGGCGCGGGTCAGGTCGTCGGAGGGCCAGATCGGCTCCCATGGCGTGAGATAGGCGCGGCTGAACTCGCGCAATTGCGCCCATTGCGGGAAATCCGACATTTGCGGCGCACGCAGCAACAGCCCGTGACCGCGCGGCATCAGTGCGGCGGGTCCACCAGACGGCAAACGAAACAGGGCCATGGCCCAACACTCCCCCGCTCACTTCCCCTCGCCCCGCCCTTGCGGGGAGAGGGTCGGGGTGAGGGGCTGCTTCCACGAGCGAGCCGATTGTCGGGGACCTGTACCCCTCACCCGGATTGCTTCGCAACCCGACCTCTCCCCGCAGGCGGGGAGAGGTAACTTCTAATGCAGCAGCGTCTTTGCCTTCGACTTCGTCAATCCTTCCGCAAAAGACACCGCCGTGTCCAGACCCCTTCCGCTGCCGAGGGCAACAACGGCGGGCCGGCTGCGCGACAGCAGCGCGCGGGCGGCGTTGCGGCTCGATTCGACGCTGACCGCATCGATCCGTGCCACCAGCTCTTCCACCGTCTGCGGCCGGCCATAGGCTAGCACATGGCGTGCCAGCTGTTCGGCCCGGGATGAACAGCTTTCCAGCGCCATCAACAGCCCGGCCTTCATCTGCGCCTTGGCACGCGCGACCTCGGCCTCGGTCAGGGTCTCCACGGCGTCATTGATGACGTCGACGATGACTTCCATCATCTCCGGCGCGTCGGCGGGATCGGTCCCGGTGTAAAGGCCGAAGAAGCCGGTGTCGGTGTAGGGGGCGTGGAAGGTGTAGATCGAGTAGCACAGCCCGCGCTTCTCGCGCACCTCCTGGAACAGCCGCGACGACATCCCGCCACCCAGCGTGTTGGTGAAGACCTGCAGCGAGAACAGCGACGGGTCGGTCTGCGGCACGCCTTCCAGCGCCAGCGTCAGATGCGCCTGCTCGAGATCGCGATGCACCACCTTCGAGCCGCCCTTGCCGAACATCGCCGGCTGCGGCTTCGGCGCCGGCGTCGAGTCGAAGCTCGCGAATTTCTGCGCGACGTCCTCGACGACCCGCTTGTGATCGACGGCGCCGGCGGCGGCCACCACCATGTCCGGGGCGCGGTAATGCGTCGAGAGATAGCCGCGCAGCGTGTCGCGGTTGAAGGCCTTGAGCGTCTTGGCGGTGCCGAGCAGCGAGCGCCCCATCGGCTGGTCCGGATAGCAGAGCTCGTTGAGATGCTCGAACACGACATCGTCGGGCGTATCCTGCGCCGCGCCGATCTCCTGCACGATCACGCTCTTCTCGCGCTCGAGCTCGTCCGGCACGAAGGACGGATTGGCGAGGATGTCGGAGAGCACGTCGAGCGCCAGCGGCACGTCGGCCTTCATCACCCGCGCATAATAGGCCGTGGTCTCGGTCGAGGTGCCGGCATTGAGGTCGCCGCCGACCGCCTCGATCTCCTCGACGATCTCGCGCGAGGAGCGCCGCGCGGTGCCCTTGAACGCCATGTGTTCCAAGAGATGCGAGATGCCGTGCTCGTTCGGCTTCTCGTCGCGGCCGCCGACCCCGGCCCAAACCCCAAGCGCCGCGGTTTCCAGATGCGGCATGGTGTCGGTGACGACGGTCAGGCCGCTCGGCAGCTTGGTGATCTCAACGCTCATCAGGCAACTCCCTGCTTGGCGGCACGGCTGACCGACAGCACGAAGCGCTCGACCTCGGCGGCATCATTCTTCATGACCGTCATGTGCTCGGATTTCGTCATCAACCCGCCGAGCCAGGCCGGCAGCTGCGGACGCACGCCGCAGGCGGCCTCGACCGCGTCGGGGAATTTGGCCGCATGCGCGGTCGACAGCACAATGTTCGGGATCTTGGAGTCCGAGGTGTCGCGGTCGGCGACCGCGAGCGCCACCGCGGTGTGGGGATCGACCAGATCGCCGGCCTCGCGCCAGGCGGCGCGGATCGCCGCCGCCGTCTCGGTCTCGTCGGCACGTCCGGCGTCGAAATCGCGGCGCACCGCGGCCAGCGTCGCATCGGGGAGTACGAAGCGGCCGGACTGCTTCAGCGAGGCCATCAGGCGGCGGACCTGATCGGCGTCGCGGCCGCTCGCCTCGAACAGCAGCCGCTCGAAATTCGAGGACACCTGGATGTCCATCGACGGCGACGCCGTGGCGTGAACCTCGCGCACCTCGTAATTGCCGGTCTTCAGCGTGCGCGGCAGGATGTCGTTGACGTTGGCGGCGATGCGCAGCCAGCGGATCGGCAGCCCCATGCGCTTGGCCACGTAGCCCGCGAAGATGTCGCCGAAATTGCCGGTCGGCACCGTGAAATCCACCGTGCGCTGCGGCGCGCCGAGCGCCACCGCCGAGGTGAAATAATAGACCACCTGCGCCACGATGCGCGCCCAGTTGATCGAGTTGACGCCGGACAGCGCCACCGCGTCACGGAAGCGATGGTTGTTGAACATCTCCTTCACCAGCGCCTGGCAATCGTCGAACGTGCCTTCGATCGCGAGTGCGTGGACGTTGGCAGCGCCGGTCGTCGTCATCATGCGGCGCTGCACCTCGGAGATGCGCCCGTTCGGGAACAGCACCACGAGATCGACATTGTCGAGATTGGCAAACGCCTCGACCGCGGCGCCGCCGGTATCGCCCGAGGTTGCGACCACGATGGTGGTGCGCTGCGCGCGCTTGGCGAGCACGTGATCCATCAGCCGCGAGATCAGCTGCATCGCGACGTCCTTGAACGCCAGCGTCGGCCCGTGGAACAGCTCGAGCAGGAACTGGTTCGGCCCGGCCTGGTCGAGCGGCACCACCGCGGGGTGGCGGAACGTGGCATAGGCCTCGTTGGCCATGCGGCCGAGTTCGGCATCGGAAATCTCGCCGGCGGCGAACGGCTTGATGATCTCGACCGCGACCTCCCAATAGGGACGGCCGAAGAAGCCGGCGATGGTCTCGTGCGACAGCTGTGGCCAGGTCTCGGGCACGTAGAGCCCGCCGTCGCGGGCAAGCCCGGTCAGCATCACATCGCAGAAGCCAAGCACCGGGGCCTCACCCCTGGTCGAAATATACCGCGTCAAACCGCCCTCCAAAGGCTTCGATCCGAGCCTTAAGCCTTTGATATCATGGATTTATCGAGTTCGCCGCATGCGAACCGGATCAAATCACCATAGAAGATCGGATCGGCAATGGGTAGCCCGAAGCACGCGCCTCGGGGGCGGGTGCGGTGTGGTGCGGTCGGCAACTGGTCGCCGCCCGCGCCACATACACCACCGTCGTCCTGGGAAAGCCAGGACGACACTGAGTTTGCTGCATGACATTCCTTCGTCATTCCGGGGCGGCCCGAAGCGAGAGCCCGGAATGACACTAGAGAGAGATCACGATACGCCCTACCCTTTCGGCGGCGCCAGCGGCTGCACGATTTCCTGGAACGGCGGCAGCGCCTCGCAGCGCGTGGCGTGCGCTTGCAGCGCCGGATAGCGCGCATCGAACAGATGCGGATGCGCCTCGCCGGTGAAGCGCAGTGCGCAGGCCACCGCGACGTCGGCGTGACCGATGCGATCACCCAGCCAATATAGCGACGCAACCGCGCCCCGCTCCTGCTCCAGCACCGCGAGCACACCTGAAATCTGCGCCTCGCAACGCTCGACCCAGAGCTTCAGCTGCTCCTTGCGCAGCACGCGCTCATAGACGAGGCTCACCGCCTTGTCGGCGAGCCCGGTCGCCAGCGCCGTGATGCGCAGATGCCTGCGCCGCTCGGCCCCCGATCGCGCGATCATCGCCTTTTCCGGCCCGACCTCCGCGTCATCGCCAAGCTTCATCCCCCTTGGCGGATCACTGTAGGTATACCAACGAGACCTATGCCGGATTGTACCCACCTTGATCCAAAGATTTAGCCCCTTGGCAATTCGATGCATGTAGTCGAGGACTTCAGCCTGATCCGATTTTCGGATGTGATATAGGTCATCCAATAGAAGAAATGCTGGACCATCTGCCAGTTCTGTCATTTGCTGAAACAGCGCCTTATATCTCATGATGTTTCGATGCAGAACTTCGATCTTGCGAGAAGTGTACTCTTGCTGCGTCTGAGATAACTGCGTGTCTTTCTCCGTGGCTTTTCTGCTGCCTTCTACGGATGCGACCGGCGCTTTTACACTTGCCGTTAGAGCAGTCTGCAACTCAGATCCAACTTCGCCCTTTCGCAAAGTTTGGACCTTCGCGTCGTCCGCGGCAAAGAGGACCGCGTTGAGCTCTCCGATCATGGCACCAAGTTCAGAGGAGATTTCGGCGGTCTTGCTACGAGAGAATCCCTTCTTCGACGGCGAAGCACCAAACAACTTCTTCCAGAACGAAGTCCGGTTGGACGGATGTATCGCAGCTGTATCCATCCAAATTTTGAATTCATTGAGTGTTTTGATCAATACACTGAGCAGAACATCCGGATAGCTATGTCCCTTGAACTCTTCGAGATCGACGTAAGCAATTGGACTTCGATTGATCGTTAAATCCGCTGTCACCTTTGCCAGCAAGCTGGATTTGCCCGAGCCTCTGCGACCAAAAATAATGTGGTGACGTTTATTCTTTGCCCGAGCCAAGGTGCCGGGAGCAGGCTCAATGAAATACTTCACACCCTCCTTAGTCGAACGCGTTGACTCTTCAACGATTCGGGACAGGTTTTCGACCTTTGTACCTTCAAGGACGCTCATCAGGCTTAGATTCCCGGTGCGAACTACCAAAAGGGCCGACTCGCCCTTCAATATTCAAATATCTACAATTGATGTTGCCTTCTAGCCGCACCTTAGGTTGCTAGCAAGTACGCAGTTGGTCGCGACTAGAGTCCAGGACGACGCAGGCCGCCCCCGATCACCGGCACATGTCGCGCCGCGTCGCGCGGCAGTTCGCCATTGAGCCTCGGATCATCCGCCACCTCGATCTGCCGCTTGAACGCGCGGAAGCCGGAGCGCTGGTAGAACGCGACGGCGGAGGGATGATCGAAGGTGCAGGTGTGGACCCAGACGCGGCCGACGTCGCGCGACCAGGCAATCTCCAGTGCGCGGTTCATCAGGAAGCGCGCGGCGCCGGTGCCGATGAATTTTGCGGTGACGCCGAAATAGAGCAGCTGGCATTCGCCACCCACGCTGAAATCGAGCTCGAGCAGGCCTTCATCCCGGCTATCCGCGACCAGCCCGTAGAGCTCGACGCCGGGCGCGTGAATCCGCGAGGCGAGATCGGCGTCGTCGAGCCCGGTGCGGGTGAACCACAGCCAGTCCTCGCCGACGCGGCGGTAGAGATCGCGGTACCAGTCGAGCGCCGGCGGATCGACCTTGCGCAGGCGCCACGCGCCGGGCGGATCGTCGCGCAGCGGCGGGCGCGCTGTCATTTCCAGATGTGTGACGACGGCGGCGACCCTGCCGTGGGGGATGTCGGAGTAACCGTCGGGCAGCAGCATTAGGCGACCTTTGTTTCAGCGTTGTCGGCCGGAGATATCCGCAGGTCGCGGCAGATGCAATGTTACGCGCGATGTAGGAGCTGCAGGAAAAACAGGCGAGATAGTGCGCGATGCGCGCCACTTCTTCGGTGTCGTCCCTGCGGAAGCAGGGACCCATAACCACAGGGTCCTGTTGTCGCGACGGCTGTGGCCCCAGCATCGCAATAGAATTGGTATTCGTGGTTATGGGTCCCGGCTTTCGCCGGGACGACGGTGGAGTTTGTGGCACGGCCGGTGAGACGTGCGCGCCCCCTCACCGCGGCGTCAGCGTGATCGCCTCCGCGGTTGCGGCTTCCACCGCCGGCCGGCTGTAGAGCAGCGGCACATACTGGCCCGTCGCCCACAGCGGGGCGAGGTCGCGGTAGTGGCCGCTGAAGGGATTGCCGGACTGGCCTGGCGTGTTGATGGTGCGGCTCGCATCCCAATTGCCGACATCGAGCACCATGCGGAACGAGGCACCGGAGATCAGATGATAGTCGGAACGCCGATAAGTGGCGGCCCGCGGTACGTTGGCGGCGCCGCCGAACGCGAGCGGACCGACCTGCATCTGTGACGCGGTTGCCTTGTCGGCGAGCGGCATCAGCGCGTGATCGAACCTGGCGACATGCAGGCGGCCCCAGCGCCACATGGACGCATCGCTCCCGAGCTTGTCGGTGACATCGGCGACGGCCGCGCCGAGGCTGTCGCGCAGCACGCGGTCGCGCTCCGCTGCCGGATCGCTGCCGAGCGCGGCGTCCGGCTTTTCGAGATAGGCCACAATGGCGGAAATGCTGGAGGCTTCCGGCGCGATCAGCTCGGCCGCCTTCGGCGCCGTGCTCTTCAGCAGCACCGGTCCGAGATGGTTTGCGATCCACACCTCATAGACAGCGGCCGCGGCGCTGTCCTCGGTGTCGCGCGCATCCCATGCATTGAGCAGATCGAGGCCTTTCTTGACATTGGCATCATCAGACGTAAGCGGCCTCACGAGCGCAACAAGCCGCCGCGCGAGCATGCCGGTGTCGTCGTTCTGCAGCGCCATCGCGTCGGCCAGCGTCACCTTGCTGTTCTTCTCCAGCACCTCGGTGATGCGCTGCCAGCGCGCGCTGTCGGCCCATTCGAAGCCGATCCGGCGTTCGCCCACCGGATAGTCCGCCGGCAGGTTCATCTGATTGGCGGTGGCGATGAAGCCTTGCTTCGGCTGATACAGTTTCGGCAATTCGTCGAGCGACAGGAAACCCTGCCACTCGTAGCGCCCGTCGCCGGGCACCGGCATCAGCCCATCGAAGCTGATGCGGCGCGGCGTCTTGCCGGCGGCAACCCAACCGATATTGCCTGACGTGTCGGCATAGACCTGGTTCTCCGACGGCGCACCCCAGCGCCGCATCGCGCCGAGGAAGCCGTTCCACGACTTCGCGGTCATGTAGTCGGAGGAACCGAAATAGGCCGAGGTGCCCGGCTCGAACCAGATCGAGCGCACGGCGAAGGCATGCTTCTTGTCGGCATCGACAAAGATCACCGGGCCGTGGCGGGTGAACTTCAGCTCGAGGTCGCGGTCGGCCTCGCCCTTCACCGCCTCCTTCTCATGCACGATCCGCATGTCCTCCCAGCCCGTGCCGTAGCGGTACTGGTTCGGATTGTCGGGGTTAAGCTCGTAGACGTAGAGGTCTTCCTGGTCGACGTTGAAGATGGTGAGGCCGAAGGCGATGGTGTCGTTGTGGCCGATCGAGATGCCCGGCAGCGCCGGCTCGCCGGCGCCGATCACGGAGATGCCGGGCGCGTTGAGGCCGACGATGTAGCGCAGCGACGGCACCGAATGCTCGCGATGCGGATCGTTGGCGAGGATCGGCCGGCCCGTCGCGGTGCGCGATGCCGCGATCACCCAGTTGTTGGAGCCGATCGTGTCGCGCTGCTGATCGGCCTCGGCGAGGTAGGTGTCGGGATCGTGCGCCAGCGCCGCCTTCTGGTCCTTCGGGGCGGCGAACTTCACCGGGCGGGTGGCAAGGTCATAGGCCGCGAGCACGCCCTTCGGCACGCTGCAGGGATCGAGCCCGTCGGGGATCTTGGTGGTCCATTCCGGCTCCAGCTTGACGCGGAAGCGATCGGCATCGAGGCCCGCGGCGCAGGCCACCAGCGAACGCTTGACCTCGGAGGCGACGTTGCGCGTCAGGCCATGGCTGCGGACGCGCACGACATCCTCCGCCGACCACAAATCCGGCTTCGTGCCCGCGATCCGAAACTCGATCGGCAGCGGATGCTTGCCCGCGTTGACGTCGGCGACATAGGCGTTGACGCCGGCGACGAACGCCTCGGCATAGGATTTCGCCTTCGGGCCATAGGCGGCCCATTCCGCATTCATGTCGCCGCGATAGAGGAACAGGCGCAGCGCCTTGTCCTGCTCGGCATAGGCCGGGCCAAAGTCCTGCGCCAGCAGGCCGAGCCCGCGCTTGCGCCAGAGATCGATCTGCCAGAGCCGGTCGCGCGCGGCGTTGAAGCCCTGCAGGAAGAACAGGTCGTGCTCGTTGCCGGCATAGATGTGCGGGATGCCCCAGACATCGACCAGGATCTGGCCCGGCGCCTTCAGCCCGGCGACGTCGGTCTTGACCTCGCGCGCCGCGACGAGCGGGCTCGGCTTCTCGCGCGCGATGGCTGATGAGGTGAGCAGCGCCGCGCAGATCGCGGCGGAGAGTAGTCTGGTGACGCGGTTGAGATCCGTGTTCATGTTGTTTCACTCCGATGGTTGTTATTGGTTGGGAGTCTGCGTCCGCGGCGACGGTGTACTCCCTCTCCCGCTTG
>NZ_JASGSR010000082.1:0-37118 GCF_040446015.1 Bradyrhizobium sp. INPA03-11B | reverse complement strand
GTCGTCGAGATCGGGATAATGGTCGTTGTTGTACTGGAACGCCCAGCCGCCGGGACGGACGTCCGGCGCCTTGACCGCCCAGTCGCCTTTCAGCTCCAGCACCTGCCGCGGCTTCAGCCAGTCGAGGCCCTGCTTGGCCTTGGCGAGGGTGTCGTCGCCGCCCGCTTCCTGCAGCGCGTGGCAGGTCAGCGCGGTGTCCCACACCGGCGAGACGCAGGGCTGGCAATAGGCCTCGTCGTCGCCAACCACGAGCAGCTTGTCGATGCCGCGGCGAGTGATCGCGCGCGGCGGGAAATTCTCGTCCTTGCCGAGCGCCTCGTACATCATGACGATGTTGGCCATCGGCGGATAGATCGCGCCCATGCCGTCTTCGCCGTTCAGCCGCTCTTCGGTGAAGGCGAGCGCGGCATCGATCGCACGCTGGCGCAGGCTCTTCGGAAACATCGGCTCGATCACGCGCAGCACGGCATCAAGCGAGCGGAACAGGTAGAACCAGCTCGCGCTCTGATGCGGCGCCTTCGGCGCCATGCGAACCGATTTCGGATCCTCCAGGAACAGTTCGTCGATGCCGACGCCCTTCGGATTCTTCGCACGCGGCTTCAGCGCGGCGAGCACCATCAGCGGCACCATGGTGGTGCGCGCCCAATAGGAAATCTTGTTGATGTGGAACGGCGACCACATCGGCAGCAGCATGATCTCGATCGGCAGCACCGGCGTTGCGCGCCAGGTCACGACGCCATAGAGCGCGAGCAGGAAGCGCGTGAACACGTTGCTGCCCGAAGCGCCACCGCGCGAGAGGATCGCCTCGCGCGCCCGCACCATATGCGGCGCGTCGACGGAATCGCCGATCATCTTCAGCGCGAAGTACGACTTCACGCTGGCGCTCATGTCGAACGGGCCATCATGCACCAGCGGCCAGCCGCCATGCGCGCCCTGGACGCGGCGCAGATAGTTGCCGAGCTTCGCCTCGAGGGCGGCATCGATGGGCTCGGCCAGATAGTGACGCAGCAGGATGTACTCGGCCGGAATGGTGCTGTCGGCCTCGAGCTCGAACACCCAATGTCCGTCGGACTGGCGATAGCCGAGCAGCGCTTCGGTTGCCTTGGAGATGCTCTTCTCCAGCGCGACCGGATCGACTGCAACGCCGTGATCTCTCGAAAGCATTTCGCTCGATATCCTCTTCATCGCGACCCGGCTGATCGAAAGCCGCGGCCGCTTAACAGGTCGAATCTAGCGCGTGGCCAGAACCAGATCGGCGGCGCGATCACCCGACCGCACCGATCCCTCGATGGTTGCCGGCAACCCGGTAGCAGTCCAGTCGCCGGCAAGGAACAGGTTTTTTTGCGCCGTTGCGGCCCCTGGACGCAGGGCGTTCTGCTCCGGCGTCGCCTCAAATGTGGCACGGCGCTCGCGCACGATCTGCCACGGCGGCAGGTCGCCGGAAACGCCCGACGCCTTGCAGATATCCCGCCAGATCGCCTGCGCGAGCTCCTCGCGCGGCATGTCGACCAGGCGGTCGCCGTTGCTGATCGTGATCGACAGCCGTTGCGGGAACGCGAACAGCCACTCCACGAGGCCGCCGACCACGCCGAGAATGGGCGCGGCATCGCGCGGCGGATCGACGCGGAAATGCGCGTTGACGATGGCGCGGAATTTGGTCGGCGTTTTCACGCCGGGCAGCAGCGCGGCCGCAGCGCGCGGCGGCACCGCGAGCACGACGGCATCGCCGGCCGCAAGCGCGATCTTGTCGCCGCCGCCAAAATCGAGCTCCGTGACGCGATCACCGGTCATGCCAAGCGTACGCAATTCGTGACTGAACTGGACGCTGTGGCCACGCTCCTGCAGCAGCTTCACGGCCGGCTCGATCAGGACCGAGCTCAGGCCGTCGCGCGCGATCAGCGGGCGGCAGGCCTGCCCGCCCGCGAGCAGCGTCTCGCGCACGATGGCACCGGCAAGCCCGGCCGAGCCCTCCGGCGGATCGACGTTCAGCGCGGCGAGCAGCAGCGGCTGCACCAGGCGGTCGTACAGCGTGCCCTTGCAGGGAATGGTGTTGCCGACCAGCGCCTCGGTGCCGGCCCAGGCCAGCGGCGCCAATGCGAGATAGTCACGCAAGGTGGTGTCCGGGACGCGGCGCGCCTCATCGAACACCCAGAGCGGCAGGCGGGAGTCGCCGAGGTCGAGCTGCCAACGCTGGCCGGAGGCCAGATCGACAAACGGAAACTGCGCGCGCGCAGGCCCCACGAGGCCGGCCTCGGTACCGATCGAACGCGCGTAGCTCAGCGCATGGCGATTGCCCGACAGCAGGAGATGGTTGCCATTGTCGATGGTGAGATTGGTGGCGGCGTCGAAATAGGAACGGCAGCGGCCACCGGCCTGCTGCGTCGCCTCGTGGACGGCGACCTTGTAGCCGCCATTGGCGAGCCGCACGGCGGCGGAGAGGCCGGAAATACCGGCACCGATGATATGAACGGTCTTTTGCATCAGATGATCGCGTAACGAAGAAGAATGCCGATCTTGGCCGCCTTGGACACACGCACCGGCGCACGCGGGGCGGTGAAGCCGCGCGCGATCAACAGATCGAGGATCGCGCGGTAGTATTTCGACATGATCCGCGGCGCGCGTACAGCACGGCGCGAATTGCGCTTCATGATCTCGTCGGACTTCTGGAAATGCATCTTGGCGCGCTCGGCGAGCGGCGCGCAGACTTTCGGCAGCGCGCGGTCGGCGGTGACGCGGGCCGGGTCGTTGTTGGTGATGCCGGCGTGCCAGAGCCATTCGCGCGGCAGATAGAGCCGGCCGAGACCGGCATCCTCGTCGATGTCGCGCAGGATGTTGGTGAGCTGCAGCGCACGGCCGAGGTGATGCGCGAGCTGGATGCCATCGTCCTCGGGCAGGCCGAACACGCGCACCGACAGCCGGCCGACCGCACTCGCGACGCGATCGCAATACAGATCGAGCGTCGCAAGATCCGGCGCACGGATGTCCTGCGGCACGTCCATCTCCATGCCGTCGACGATCGCGACGAAATCCTCGCGCTTCAGGCCGAAGGTCTTCACCGATGCGACATAGTCCTTCAGCCGCTCCGGCGGATGCCCGGCATAGAGCGCGTCGATGTCGTCTCGCCACTGCTGCAGCGCGGCCAGGCGCTCCGGCCGCGGACCGTCGGAATCGGCGATGTCGTCGACCTGACGGCAGAAGCTGTAGATCTGGAACATCGCCTCGCGTTGCGCATGCGGCAGAATGCGCATCGCGGCATAGAACGAGCTGCCCGAAGCGGTGCTTCCGTAATTCGCGTTGGCCGCCGCCTCAGCATTCATGCGCCTGCCGCCGTCTTGGAGACCGCACGCCGTCCGGTCGCGCGCTGCGCGGTCTCGCCGGCGACGCCGCCGAGGCTCTGCAGCAGCAGTTCAACCTTGCTCAAATGCACGCGCTCGCTGAGCGGATCGCGCACCTTCAGCATGTTGACGATCTTGTCGGCAAAGGCCTGGATCACCGAGATCTCGAGCCCGAGCCGGAAGTCCTTCACCTCGGCGGCGAGCGACTTGCTCTGGTCGAGCAGCACGGCGGTGCGCACCGCAAGCGCCTGCAGGCATTTGAGCAGGGCCGGCTGTGACTTCGCCTCGCCGAGCATCTCGACGGTCGCGCCTGCGGCGGCGAGCGCATCGCGCGGCAGGTAGACGCGGTTCAGGTTCCGGTAGTCCTTGCCGCAGTCCTGCAGATGATTGTTGATCTGCAAGCCAGCGCAGAGCGCATCCGACGCCGCCCAAGTCGAGGTATCCTCGCCATGGACGTCGAGCATGAACCGCCCGACCGGCATCGCCGAGTAGCGGCAATAGTCGACCACGTCGTCCCAGGTTTCGTAGCGCAGCTTGGTGACGTCGAGGCGGAACGCCACCAGCACGTCGAGCGCATGCCGCGGCGCCATGCCGCGCTCGGCGAGGGCCCGGCGCAGATTGACCGCTTCCCTCTGGGTCTCGCCATTGCCGAGCAGCTCGGCCTGCATGAGGTCGAGATAGCGCAGCTTCTCCGCCGGCTGCAGCGTGGCGTGATCGGCGATATCGTCGGCGGTGCGGACGAAATTATAGAAGGCCAGGATCAGGGCACGATGCCGCGGATGAATGATCCACGACGCGACCGGAAAATTCTCGTCGCGGTGGGTCTTTCCGGATCGCAGGTCGCTCGCGGTGGTCATGGGAAATTTGGGCTACACTGGTCATGGCACGACGCAGGCGCGAACCGTCAGGCGCATGCGGGGGATTTGCGAGCCCCATATAGGGGAATACGCCACCAAAACCAATGCCATCTGTGACCGCCAGCATATGCAGCCGCGGCCGGCACGGAGCCAGCCGCGGTGTCGATAGCGGTCCCTTGAGACCTGAATTCGGTCTTATTGGCCGTGGGTCTTCAGCACCTGGTCGCAGGCGGCGCTGATCTTGCTGCGGTTCTGCTGCAGGCAGGCGAGAATGGTGAAATCGCCCTGATCGATGACAGAGCGGCAGTGACGCTGCACGTCGCGCGTGCAGGCCTTCTGCTCATCGGGTGTACCGCGTCCCTGCTGCTGCTGGGCGACGGCGCTGGACGCGAGCGGGATCGACAACAGGGCAAGAGCCAAGAGAAATTTACGCATCGTATTCCTTCATTTCCGACAGCAGAAAATCTGTTCCCGAAAGCGTTTCGGCAGGGCCGGGACGGATTTTGGGGATTGCAGACGCCACGTAACGCGGCAACGGATTGACGACAAGCACTGCTAAATGCGGCTAAATTTGCGGCGCTGTAAACCCCCACTTAAGTCATTGATTCACAACGTCGATTCACGCCATCACTTTGTCGCGCTTGGC
Source organism: Bradyrhizobium sp. INPA03-11B (assembly GCF_040446015.1). Taxonomy (NCBI): domain Bacteria; kingdom Pseudomonadati; phylum Pseudomonadota; class Alphaproteobacteria; order Hyphomicrobiales; family Nitrobacteraceae; genus Bradyrhizobium; species Bradyrhizobium sp. INPA03-11B. Next base: position 32,280 of record NZ_JASGSR010000082.1, on the reverse strand, counting down.
TATTGCGGATGGTACTCGCGCAAAGCTAGATGCCATGATGAGGCCAACGGTTTCTGATTCTGTTCGATGACGAAAGGCGGCGCGCACGCCGCCTCTGTCGTTTGAACCTAACATTCTTGGGTGACACTAAACCTTCGATGCGGCGAGACGCTTTCTTGTGAAAGAGGCGTTGATTTTGATGGGAAATTCACAATGAAACTGTTTGGTTCCAGCCTTTATGGTCAGGCCCTCAGAGCTGTGGGCGTCGGCGCCGCACTGATGCTGTCTGCCTCCGCCGTCCATGCCCAGGCCAGCGGGCCTTTTGCCGGGTTTGCCGGTTCGTGGACCGGCACGGGCACGGTGGCGTTGTCCAACGGCACGACCGAACGCATTCGTTGCAAGGCGGATTACAAGGTCGCGCCATCGGGTCTGAGCCTGAAGCAGACCCTGCACTGCGCCAGCGACAGCTACAAGTTCGACCTCTCCAGCGACGTCACCAGCCAGGGCGACCGGATCTCCGGCAACTGGAGCGAGGCGAGCCGCAACATCTTCGGCAATTTGCAGGGCACCGCAGGCGGCGGCCGGATCGACGTGTTCGTCGAGGCGTCCGGCTTTGCCGCAAACCTCAACCTGCAGACCAACGGCTCCAAGCAGGTGGTGCAGATCGACTCCAAGGGCGAGATCCGCGGCGTCACGATCACCATGACGAAGACCTGACGCGCTCGATCGATTTCGCTGACAAACAAAAAGGCCCGGTTCCGAGCGCTTCGGAACCGGGCCTTTTCATTGTCGGTCGATCAGGCCTTTTCGATCGGCGCGGGTTGCCCACCCCTGCCGCGAAGCTTCTGCGACAGGTTGATCAGGAACATCGAGGTCGGCCGCAGGATGAAGAGGTCCGCGACCAGCGCTGCGACCATCGAGAATGCGCTGAGCCAGCCGAACAGGCGCAGTGACGGCAGGTCGGAGAACACGGTGACGACGAGGCCGCAGGCCAGCACCACCGTGGTCAGGATCAGCGCGGGACCGACCAGGACGGTGGCGCGCTCCACCGCTAGTTCCGGCGTGACACCGGGCTTGGTCTCGAGCCGCAGGCGGTTGAGGAAGTGGATGGTGGCGCTCAGCCCAAGCCCGAAGGATACGGTCAACGCCACGACGCTGGCGAATTGCAGCCCCTCCCCGAGCAGCCACAGCACGGTGCCTGACAGCACCACCGGGAAGATGCCGGGCAGGATGCAGGAGAACATCACCACGACCGAGCGGAACGCCAGCCCGATGAAGATCGCAACCAGCGCGAACTCAACGGTGAGGCCGCGGTTGAGCTTCTCGATCATGTTGGCGCTGTTGCGCGCGGCAATCACCGACAGGCCGGTGACGGCGATCTCGTAGCCGGGATGCTCGGCGCGCACCTTGTCGAGCGAGTGATCGAGCTTGTTCACCACCGGAAGCAGCTGGCTCGAATCGAGATCCGGAACCCGGCCCGACACCACGACCGCATCCTGATCCTTCGAGATGAAGCGGCGCACGAGATGCTCGGGAATCACGCCGACATATTCCTTCAGCGTCGCGACATCGTTGCTGCCGGCCTTTTCGGCGAGCCAGCGCCGCAAGGTCTCCAGCGACCAGACGTTGCCGACGCCGGCACTGTCCTCGACCATCGCGTGAACGTCGGCGATCGTCTTCAGCGTCTCCGGCGAGTAGAGCGATTCACCCTTGGGGAATTCGATCAGCACATCGACCGGATTGGCGCCGGTCAGCTTGGCGTCGAGCCGGCTCGACGCCGCCACCGCCTGCCGCTTGTCCGGCACCTGGTCGGCGAGCCGGTAACGCGGCTCGAGATTGGCGTAGATAATGCCGAGGCCGCCGACGACGACCAGCGCGAGCAGGCTGAACAGTCCGGGACGACCGACCATGCGCACCGCGATCCAGTAGCAGAAATTGCGCAGCGCCTGCACGCCGGCATCCGCGCTCTGGAACTTGACCGCAAAGATCTTCTCGTTGCGCACGAACAAGATGCCGAACACCGGCACCAGCGAGAGCACCGCGACCAGCGCGATGATGGTCGCCGCAAGTCCGGCCTCGCCGAATTTGCGGATCAGGTCGGAGTCCGAGAACTGCAGCGCGATGAAGGAAATGCCCGCCGTGCCGTGCGTCAGCACGCAGGCCGGCCCGACCACCAGCACCGCGTTCTTGAACGCGGTGAACTTGTCCTGCCCCGCGATCAGCCGGTCGCGCGCCGCGAATGTCAGCTGCATCGAGTCGGAGAAGCTGATCACCATGATGAGCGGCGTCATCACGTTGAGGAACATGTTGAGATTGAAATTGGCCCAGCCGAGGCCGCCGAGCGCGAGCAGGATCGCGATCATCGGCGGGAACGCCGCCGCCACCATGAAGGATATCTTGCGGAAGAAGATGATGGCGATGACGCAGCCGGCGAGGATGCCGAGGATGTTGTAGGTCAGGCCGTCGCGCTCGACCGCGTTGCGGATCTCGAGCTGCATGACCGGCACCCCGGACAGTTGGGCATTGAGCCCGCTGCCGCCGAGATCGTCGGCCATGATCTTCCTGATGTCGCCGACCACCTTGCCGAGCTTGTTGCTGCCGACCACCTCCGGCTCGAGCGACAGCACGACCAGCGCGAGCGTGCCGTCCTCCGACAGCAGCTTGCCGCGGATGATCTCGTTGCTTTTGACGGTTTCGACGAACTTGTCGTAGGCCGCGCCCTCGGGCAGTTCGTTCGGGAACAGCGCTGCCGGCAGCTTGCCGGGCTCCGGCGCCTGGCGCGCGGAGAACAGCGACACCAGGCCGCGCACCCCTTCGACGAGTTGCAGGTCCGTGACCATGTCACGGAGCTTGCCGAGATTGTCGCGCTCGAGCAGCGTCTTGCCTTCGACCACGACGAGCACGTCGAACTCGGTCGCCGGGAAGCGCTTGGTCACCGCCTCATATTGCTTGTAGTCTTGGGAGTTGGAGCGGAACAGCTGCGACAGCGAGTCGTCGATCTTGATCCGGTGGATGCCGAACACGGCGCCGATCAGCAGCAGGACCAGGACGACGCAGGACAGGATCGGCGCCCGCATCGGGATCAGGCCGAGACGCTCGATCCCGAAGGCGATGCTGGGGCCCGATCGCGGCTCTTCGACCTTCTCGACGTGGACCTGACTTTCCGAGTTCTTTTCGAGCATGCCCTGTCCAGTTCTGAAAACGGCTCAATCTGTCTAGCTTGGGTCTAGGGGCGCGAATGAGGCGGGTGAGCGCAACTGATCGGCGCTAGTCCTTGAAAACACGCGAATATTGACCGGCGCCGGTTTTACCTGTCCGCCCCTTTGCTCGCAAGCGCGAGGGTCTGACCAAATTGGCGGGGAACCGGCGATCCCCACCATTAAGTATCTGATTTGCCACACCCTGGGAGCGCATTCTGTGACGATCCACCGCCGCTTTCATCCTTTAACGCGACCCCGGTGATCTGGCGTGCCAGGCCTTCGCGCACAAGCCAGGAAATCCTGAACGCGGCTTCCGGATAGCTCAGCCCGGCACGGTGGATGTTGGAGATGCAATTGCGGTCGGCATCGGTGAGGCCGATCCGCGGCGCAAAGGTGAGATAGGCGCCAAGGCTGTCGGGCGCGGAAAGCCCGGGCCGTTCGCCGATCAGCATCACCAGCATGCGCGCGCCGAGGATGGCGCCGATCTCGTCACCTAGCGCAACGCGCGCGCCAGACGCGATGACCACCGCACCCGTGTCGATCCCGTCGGCCGCGAGCCGCGGCAACAGGTGCCGGATCAATTCGACGGCGTGCAAATTGACCGCCGTCGGCGACAAGCCATCTCCGATCACGATGGCGCACGAGCACGCGGCAATGCCGCTGCTTTCCAACGACCGACGCGATACGGAATCCAGCATGCGCCCGAGATCCGGCCGGCGCAGATAGTCACGCCGGTCGTGCGCCTGGCTCGACACCTCGCGCGGCGTGATGCCGAGGCCGGCAAGGCCGGCCGCAATGCTTCTGATCTCGAACGCCGCGTGAACGGCGTCGCGCGCACGGGCGTGGTCGAGCGTAAACGAGAGCAACGCATCGGTCGGCAGGCTGGCCCCGGTCCGGCCGAGACCGACGCGCGCCGGCGTAAGGTCACGCAAGTCGAGTAGCGACGGGGACGATGGCGCCGGCGGTGTCGTCATGCTGTCATTCGGCGGGAACGGAAGCCTCGCGCAGCCGGATCGAGTAGTTCGAGGCGTTCTGCCGGCCGCTGGAGGCTGCGCGCGCAAACGTGATCAGATGGTGCGCAACCAGCGTCGCCGAGATCAGCCCCTCGATATCGCCGCGCTTGAGCCGGCCGAGCGCAAACTTCCAGAACACGCGCCTGTAGTCGCCGAGCACGCCGACCTTCCAGAAGATGTTGCGCAGCATGATAAGGCCGCGCCGGATGTTGGCCCAACTCTTCATCTCCGGGCTGACCGGCACCTTGATGCGGTTGGCGTAAGTATAGTTGCATTGATGCAGATAGCGATCGAACAGCTTCTTCGGCTCGTAGGCGATCTCCATGCATTTGCGCCAGGAACTGACCACATCCTCATAGGGCAGCAGGAACTCGACATTGGAGTCGCGCCCCTCGTCATCGATCAGCCGCCCCGCCTTTTCGAGCCGATCCCACAGCGGCGTCTTCGGCAACGCCTGCAGCAGATTGATGGTCAGAAGCGGAATCTGTGACTCCTCGACGAAGGAGATGAGCGCGTCACCGGTCTGGGGCTTGTCGGTGTCGAGCCCCATGATGATGCCGGAGACGACCTCCATGCCGAAGGAGTTGATGGTGCGCACGCCCTCCAGGATCGGAACCATCATGTTCTGATCCTTGTGCATGGCCTTCAGCGCGTCGGGATCGGGCGTCTCGATGCCGACGAAGATCGTCACGAAGAAGGCTTCGCGCATCTTCTCCAGGATCTCGGGCCGCTTGGCGATATTGAGCGTCGCCTCGCAGGCGAGCCGCGTGACATAACCGGTCCGCTTCTGCCATTCGATCAGATGCGGCAGCAGCTCGCTCGCCGCCTTGCGGTTGCCGATGAAATTGTCGTCGACGAAATAGACGGTGTCGGTCGCGCCGCATGCGCGCAGCTTGTCGAGCTCCGCGATGATCTGCTGCGGCGACTTCAGCCGCGGATTGCGGCCATAGAGCCCGGGGATGTCGCAGAACTCGCACTGATAGGGGCAGCCCGAGGAGAACTGGATGCTGCCGAGGAAGTACTTCTTGGTTTCGGCGAGCTCATAAGCCGGCAGCGGGAAGTCCGTCATCGGCAGGCGGTCGATGGTCTTCAGCACCACCTGCTGGTCGGGACGGCTGGTGTCATCGGCCAGGCGCCTGATCAGCTCGTTGGTCGCATCGCCAAGCTCGCCGACATGAAGGTAGTCGAATGAGGGATAATAGTCCGGGCAGGCACTGACCGACGGGCCGCCGATCGCGACCACCAGGTCGTGGCCATGCGCGCGGTGGCAGATGTCGTTCATCTGCTGGCGCTGGATGTGCATGCCGCTGACGAACACGGCCTCCGCCCACTCGAAATCCTCCGTCGTTGCCGGACGCAGGTTCTCGTCGACGAAACGAACCTGCCAGTTCTCGGGAAGGTATGCGGCAATGAGCAGCAGGCCCTGCGGCGGCATGAACGCCTTGACGCCGTCGGTCAGGGGATAGGAGTGCTCGAAGGTGCCAAACGACGACGTATAGCGCGGGAAGACGCAGAGGATACGCCGTGCTGTCTTTATGCCCTCAGCTCTCATCAATACGACCCCGAAGCACCTGTAAATCTAACCACGGCGCGGAACGCTGGGCCAGAAATTCTTCAACATTGTGGCACTACCCAACGTCACAACGCCGAGATAGTTGCTCTGCAGAATTCTGCTATCCCGTCAGGTCAGGAGCCTGGCAGCGAGGTCGGGCAGACGTCCCGCATCGGCAACGAGGCGGAAGTCCTGCCCGGCGAGGCCTGCGCGCAACAGCCAGTCGTCGAATTCGGGCGCCCGCTTCAGGCCGAACAGGTCGCGGACATAGAGCGCATCGTGAAACGATGTCGACTGATAGTTCAGCATCACGTCATCGGCGCCCGGCACGCCCATGATGAAATTCACGCCGGCGGCCGCAAGCAGCGTCAGGAGGTTGTCCATGTCGTCCTGGTCGGCTTCGGCATGGTTGGTGTAGCACACGTCGATCCCGAGCGGCAGGCCGAGCAGCTTGCCGCAAAAATGATCCTCGAGCCCGGCGCGGATGATTTCCTTGCCGTCATAGAGGTATTCGGGACCGATGAAGCCGACCACGCTGTTGACGAGCAGCGGATCGAACGCGCGTGCCACCGCATAGGCCCGCGCCTCGCAGGTCTGCTGGTCGACCTGGTGATGGGCATTGGCCGACAGTGCCGAGCCCTGCCCGGTCTCGAAATACATCACATTGTCACCGACCGTGCCGCGCCGGAGCGACAGCCCGGCTTCGCGCGCCTCCCGCAGCAGCGACAGGTCGACGCCGAAGCTGCGGTTGGCCGCCTCGGTGCCGGCGATCGACTGGAACACGAGGTCGACCGGCACACCCTGCCCGATCAGTCCGAGCGTGGTCGTGACGTGGGTGAGCACGCAGCCCTGCGTCGGAATCGCGAGCCGCGTGATGACATCGTCCAGCAGCCGCAGCAGGGTGCCGATGACGTTCGGATCGTCGCTCGCCGGATTGATGCCGATGCAGGCATCGCCGGATCCGAGCAATAGCCCGTCCAGGATCGAGGCGGTGATGCCTTTGGCATCGTCGAAAGGATGGTTCGGCTGCAGCCGCGTGCTCATGCGCCCGCGCAGGCCGACGGTGTTGCGGAAGCGGGTGATCACCTCGCACTTCTTCGCGACCAGGATCAGATCCTGGTTGCGCATCAGCTTCGACACCGCGGCCACCATCTCCGGCGTGATGCCGCGCGAAATCTTCCTGATCGTATCCGTGGTGGCGGCATCCGACAGCAGCCAGTCGCGGAAACCGCCGACGGTGAGCGACGACACCGGCAGGAAGCCGGCGACGTCGTGGCTGTCGAGGATCAGGCGCGTGACTTCGTCGTCCTCGTAGGGGATGACAGGCTCATCGAGGAATTGCTTGAGCGGAACGTTGGCGAGCGCAAGCCTTGCGGCGATCATCTCCGCGGCGCTGTCGGCCGCGATGCCGGCCAGCCGATCGCCCGAGCGCGGCGGCGAGGCCTTGGCAAGCAGGATGCGCAGATCGTCGAATGCGTAATTGGTGGCGTCGATGGTGTGACGATAGAGCATGGGGAGTCGCGTGGGGCTGGGGCAGCGTAACCTAGCACCTCTTTGCGAAAGTCGTGCCATCAGCTTCGCTGCTGCGCGCCCGCGGATGTTGATGAGTGATGATGATGGCGGCGCGTCATTCAACACGGCGGCCGGCCGCTGGAACCCGGCGGACGCAGAGGCCCTGATAAGACATTGGGATTATTTGAGGATTTTAGCGGTTGCAGCCGCCCCAGGCTCGTCCGTTAAGAAATTATCCATGAAGATTTTGCATAAGCTTTAATCGGCCGAAGGTGCTCCCCGGCCTCTTGGAGTGCCCTCAATGCCCACCCCCACCACATCCCCCATCTCCATGTCCCGGCCTCCAATGGCGTCCCGATTCTCGCTTGCTGCCAGGCTGTACTCGACGTTTGCGCTGATTGCGGCGCTGACCGCGGCCATCACCGTCCTGTCCGACTACAGCGCGCGGCGCAACGCCGAGCTGACCGCGGCCGTCGACCTCGCGAGCCGCGCCGCGCTCAACGTCGAGCGGGTCAACTCGCTGGTCTATGCCGTGGTGATGGAATCCCGCGGCATTTACATGTCGACCGACCCGGCCGCGGTGAAGAAGTACGGCGACGGACTGCTGGCGTTCAACGAGCGCATCCGCGGCGTGGTCAAGAACTGGGAAACCCTGGTGCAGGCCGACGACGCCAACGAATTCGCGGTGTTCAAGAAGCGCATCGAGCAGTTCATCGAGTTCCGCAAGGAGCTGGTTCGGCGCGGCATCGAGATCGGCGCGGCAGCCGGCCGTGAGTGGGGCGACAACGACGCCAACCGCGACGTGCGTACCGCACTGAACAAGGACCTCGAGGCGCTGTCCAAGGTCTATGCCGAGCGCAGCAAGAAGCTGGCACAACAGACCGACACCAATCGTGAGCTGGCGCTGTTGCTGACCGGGCTCGGCGCCGCCGCCCTGATCGTGGTGGTGCTCGGGGTCTTGATCATCGCCCGCTCGGTGGCGCGGCCGCTGTCACAGATCACCACGACCATCAAACACGTCGCCGAAGGCGCCGACCATGTCGACGTGCCGCATGTCGATCGCGGCGACGAGATCGGCGCACTGGCGCGCGCCATCAAGGTGTTCCAGGAGGCGATGGATCGCAATCGCAGCCTGAACGCGCAAGTCGTGCGGGACTCCGAGGCCCGCGACGCCCGCGGCCGCCATATCGAGAGCTTCGTCGAGACGTTCCGCGGCACGATCGGTGAGGTGCTGCGCGCCGTGCACGACAACGCTGCGACGATGCGTCAAACCGCGCAGACCATCGCGACCGTCGCGTCCGACGCCAACGGCAGGGCTGTTGCGGCAGCAGGCGCGACCGAACAGGCCTCGAGCAACGTCTCCGCGGTGGCGGGTGCGGCCGAAGAGCTCTCCGCCTCGGTCGAGGAGATCGGCCGCCAGGTCAAGCAGTCCTCCGGCGCGGTCGATCAGGCCGGTGTGCGCACCGACCGGTCGATCACCGAGATCGAGAGCCTTGCCGCCACCACGCAGCGCATCGACGGCGTGTTGAGCTTGATCCAGGCGATCGCCGAGCAGACCAATTTGCTCGCGCTCAACGCCACCATCGAAGCCGCCCGCGCCGGCGATGCCGGCCGCGGCTTCGCGGTCGTTGCGCACGAGGTCAAGGCGCTGGCCGGACAGACCGCGAAAGCAACCGCCGAGATCAGCGAGAATGTCGGCCTCATCCAGGCCTCGACACGCAACTCGGTGGCCGCCGTGCGCGAGATCGGCCAGGCGGTGCGCGAGATCAGCAACGTCACCGCCAACATCGCCAGCGCGATCGGCCAGCAGGACGCGGCCACGCGCGAAATCTCCGCCAACGCGCAGATGGCCGCCCAGGGCAACGAAACCCTGGTGACGAATGTCGGCTCGCTCCGCGACGACATGGACCAGACCAGCAAGGCTGCGGAATCGGTGCTCGCGGCATCGAACGATCTGACCGCGACCGCCGAGACGCTGTCGCGCGAGGTCGAACAGTTCTTCCGCAATCTGCGCAGCGACGCCGCCGAGGACTTGCGGCGGACCGGGACCTAAGCCCCGCCGCACCTAGCTCACGGCTCCGGTCGCGAGGTTTGCCGAGCGAGGCAGACCCGACTAGTGTGTCACGGACCGCGCAATGGCGCGCAGGCCCGAATTATTTTGACGTCTCCATGAAGTCATGACGCTGCGCACGTCGCAGCCGATTTCTGCACAAGGGGGTCGAAATGCGTTGTGTTCGCCTTATTCAGCTTGTTGCCGCGTCCCTGACCATCGTCATTGTTATTCCACCCGATGCGGACGCCAGCGACACGCGACCGTTGCGGATGCGACAATCGTATCGAGCATCTGGAAACGCCGCCCCGGCCTTTCAGAACGCGATTCCCGCGGGGCGTCGGAACGCCGTCGGACAGGACGTCCACTGGATGACGACGATCGTAACGGCGGGCGACAAGCGTGGGACGCCGACGTTACCCCTGACCAACCATCACGATACGAGCGGCTGGTCGATACCCCATTGAGATTCCTCCGGTAACGGCTCGCGTGCGCGAGCCGGCGATGCGCAGCCGGCTGCCCGACCGGGCTCCCGCCGCAGTTAACGACCGCCTAACCCGCTTACCCAAATTGCGCGCGGTTCGCGTCGGCTTTTTCAATTTGATGACCCTATAGAAATGGCCGAAGCGCGGGGGCGCGGGGTAGTGGAAGCGAGCGATGAAGAACGGGCTGTTGCCAAGGCCGAAGGCGGTGCCGACCAAACGGCTCCTTGCGCTCGGGATCGGCCTCGTCTTGTGCTTTTCGGCGATCTGCGCGTCCATTCTCTGGGAGATGGCCGGCAAGGACTATCAGCATGCCAAGGAAGGCGCGACCAACCTCGTCGCCTCCATCGCAAGCGAGATCGACCGCAACATCGAACTCTATGATCTCTCGCTGCAAGCCGTCGCTGACGGCGTCAAGCTGCCGGAGCTCGGCAAAATCAGCCCGGAGCTTCGCCAGGTCGTGCTGTTCGACCGCGCCGCCACCGCCAAGGACCTCGGCTCGATCCTCGTGCTGAATACGGCGGGAGACGTCACGCTCGATTCCCGGACATTGACGCCCCGTACCGCAAACTACGCCGACCGCGACTTCTTCCAGGTGCATCGGACGCGAGCGAACAGCGGATTGTTCATCAGCACGCCCTGGGTTACGCCAGACGGCGAATATCTGGTCAGCCTGAGCCGCCGCATCAGCAATGACGACGGATCGTTTGCCGGCGTGGTCGCGGGCAGCATGCGGCTCAGCTATTTCCACAATCTGTTTCGCAAGCTGAACTTCGGCTTCGGCGACAGCATGGCGCTGTTCGACACCAACGGCGTCATGCTGATGCGAGCGCCGTTCGACATCGGCAAGATCGGGCAGAGCATCAGGGACTCACAGGTCTTCAAGCAGTATCCGGCACGGCAATCCGGCTTCTACACGACGAAATCGATCGTCGATCACGTCAGCCGGCTCTATGTTTTCCAGGCGGTCGGACACCATCCCCTGATCATCGCCGAAGGTCTCGCGCTCGACGGCATCTATGCCGACTGGTGGCAGCAGGTCTGGCTGATCGGCAGCGTGGTGGCAGCGCTCTGCGGCTTCTCGATCGTCCTGATGTTCTATTTGCTCGCCGCCCTCAAACGGCGCGCCGCCGCCGAAGGCCGGCTCGCGCACCTCGCAAGCACGGATGCGCTGACCGGGCTCGCCAACCGCCGCCGTCTCGACGATACCCTTGAGGCCGAGTGGCGTCGCGGCATGCGCGCCAAGGCGCCGGTGTCGCTGCTGATGATCGACGTCGATCATTTCAAGGCCTTCAACGACACCTACGGGCACCAGGCCGGTGACGCCGTGCTCGCTACCGTAGGACGGTGCATCGCAGCCAGCACCAAGCGCGCAACGGATCTCGGGGCGCGCTATGGCGGCGAGGAATTTTCGGTGCTGCTGCCCGGCATCGGCAAGGCGGGCGCATTGGAGGTTGCCGAACGCATTCGCGAGAAGCTGACGACCGAGCGCGCGTCCCAAAATGAGTTGCCGACCGTCAGCATCGGATTGGCCTGCCTCGTCCCGGATCACGAGCGCACCTCGCGCGATCTGCTCAAGGCGGCGGACCTGGCGCTGTATCAAGCCAAGCATGAAGGCCGCGACCGCGTCATCGTCAGCCCGATCGGGTGGGACAAATCGGGCAAGCGGCACGCGGCCTGATCGAGGTCTCGCCTCTCTCCACTCACTCCACCGGCAGCACGTCGACCGCGACGGCGAGCTTCTGCTTGCGCGCGCCGACGATGACGCCGTCGACCGGCGAGACGTCGGCGAAGTCGCGGCCGATGGCGAGAATGATGTGATCGTTGGCGACCATGAGATCGTTGGTCGGATCGAACCCGACCCAGCCGAGTTCGCTGCCGCACCAGACCGAAACCCAGGCGTGGGTTGCGTCGGCGCCCTGCAGCCGCGGCTGGCCCGGCGGCGGAATGGTGCGCAGATAACCGCTGACATAGGCGGCGGGTAAACCGAGCCCGCGCAGCCCGGCGATCATCACATGGGCAAAATCCTGGCAGACGCCGTGGCGCTTCTCGAACACGTCGCGAAGCGGCGTCGAGATCACGGTCGCCTTGGGATCGTATTTGAAGTCGCTGCGGATGCGGCGCATCAGATCGGCCGCACCGGCAAGGATGCCGCCATCAGGCGAAAAGCTCGCGGAAGCGTAGGCCGTCACCGGCCGCAGCACCGGCACCAGCGCACTGGCAAAGACATAGCCGACCGGCGAGGCCGCATCGAGGCTCAGCGCCTCGAACGCACGGTCGCGTACGCTCTCCCAGGGTGGGCTGACGGCGTTACGCGCCGGCGGCTGCCGCGCTACGGAGACCCGCGAGCGGGAATCGATGCGAAGGCTGCGATGCGCGCTCTCGATCAGGACACTCTCGGTCAGCGTGCCGAAGAAATCGCGCCGCGCGGTGCGCTCCGTGGGCCTCGGGCGGATCTCGACCGAATGGGAGATCAGTTCCTGCCCGTCGCCGCTGATCGGCTCCAACCGCAGCGAGCAGCGGGCGAAGCTGACCTGGGTCTCGTAGCTGTAGGTCGTGACGTGACGGATGTCGTAGATCACGCCAGCCCCGTGAGCTTCTCCGGCCGGCTGGCATTCGGTCCGTGCGGGAAATAATGCAGCCCGACCGCATCGGCGAGGTTGAGCAGGTCTTGCTCCAGCGCGAACAGCGTCTTGACGTCGAGACTCGAGGCTTCGGCCGTCGTCAACATCGCCTCGACCGCGACCGCGAGCCGCTGCGGCCGCTCGATCAGGCCGTGCTCCTTCAGGCTCGGCAGCGCGGCGATGTGCTCGTTCAGCGCCGCGACCTGGAATGCGACCGAGCGCGGATTGTAGGGATCGAGCACTGCGAGATCGCGCACCGGGGTCAGCAGCGGCTGCACCAGATAGCGCGAGCGATAGGTGATCTGGCAGTCGACCAGCGTGAGCAGGACATCGAGATCCTCGTCGCCGGCTTCGTCATAGGCGAACTGGCGGGCAAAGCGCGTGGTGTTGATGGCGCGCTCGGCGCGGCGGCCCATCTCGAGGAAGCGCCAGCCGGCGGCACGGTTCATGTTCTCCTGCGCGAGGCCGGCAAAGCTTGCGAGCTCTTGCAAGGTGAGCTCGGCGGCGCTGACGACGCCGTCATCGTCATGAACCTCGATCGCGAGGCGGTCGGCCATTTCGGTGATGACCTGCCAGGCGTCCGGCGACAGCCGCTCGCGCAGCGACGTCGCCGTACGCTGCGCCGATCGCACCAGCGACAGCGCCGAACCGAACTTCTCCTCGCTCTGCAGCGCTTCAAGCGCGACCTTGGCAGGATTGGCGCGCGCCGTCTGCGAGGCCGCGCCCCAGGTCACCAGCAAGCGCTGGATGCGCTCGGCCGAATGCATCGCGGGCGCGTTGCCGTTCGCATTGGCCCGCGCCGGATCGCGCAGCGGCGTGCACAGCGCGCGGATCAGGCGAATGGTGGCCTCGGCGCGCTCGAGATAGCGGCCGAGCCAGAACAGATTGTCGGCGGCGCGGCTCGGCAGCACACCGGCGATGCGCCGGATGCGCACCGTGTCGACCGCCGGCAGCAAGGTCGAGGTCGCGACTGCCTTGTCGGACACCACCCAGACGTCGGCGGACACCGCGCCATCGCCCATCGACACCGCGCGGGCATCGGCCCGATCGGCGATCCGGCAGAAGCCGCCGGGCAGCACGGTCCAGCCGTTCGGCGTCGCCGCCGCGAACACCCGCAGCACGAACGGACGCGGCGCGATGCGGCCGTTCTCCCACACCGGCGTGGTCGAGAGCCGGACGAGCTCCTGTCCGACATAATCGATGCCGCGATGGCTGATCGCGTCCTTCAGGCGGTCGCGGTCCGCCGCCGAGAGCTCACCCGGCAGCACCGGCCCGTTGCCGGGAAAATCCGCAACGCCGCGGCCATAGGCGCCTTCGATCGCAAATTCATCGAGCCGCGACAGCACCTGCTCGCGGGCGGATTTCTGGCCGCACCACCAGGTGGCGATATGCGGCATCATCAGGTCTTCGGAGAGCAAGCGCCGGCACAGATTGGGCAGGAAGCCGAGCAGCGCCCTCGCCTCCATCACGCCCGAGCCCGGCATGTTGGCGACCACGACGCCGCCCTTGCGCAGCACCTCGACCAGACCGGGCACGCCGAGATAGGACGACGCATCGAGCTCGAGCGGATCGAGCATGTTGGAATCGACCCGGCGCAGCAGCACGTCGAGCCGCTTCAAGCCGGCGACGGTGCGGATATGGATGCGGTCGCCGGAGACAGCGAGATCATCGCCCTCGACCAGCAGGAAGCCGAGATAGCGCGCCAGCGTAGCGTGCTCGAAATAGGTCTCGCTGAACGCGCCGGGCGTCAGCAGGCCGATCCGCGGCTCATCGCGATCGGCGCTGGCGCGAAGCGAATCGCGGAACCCTTCAAAGAACGGCGCGACGCGCTCGACATTCATCGACTTGTAGAGATTGGAAAAGGCGCGCGACAGCACGAGGCGGTTTTCCAGCGCGTAGCCTGCACCCGACGGCGCCTGCGTGCGGTCGCCGAGCACCCACCAGCGGCCGTCGGGCCCGCGGCCGATGTCGGCGGCATAGAGATGCAGATAGCGGCCGCCCGGCGGCTTAATGCCGCTGACCGCGCGCAGATATTCGCTGCTGCCGGCGATCGCCGCCGCAGGGATCGCGCCGTCAGCGACGAGACGGCCGTCGCCGTAGAGATCGGCCAGCACCATTTCCAGAAGCTGCGCGCGCTGCGCGACGCCGGCGGCGAGCTGGCGCCAGTCGGCGGCGTCGATGATCAGCGGCAGATGGCTGAGCGGCCAGATCCGGTCCGAGGTATCGCCGGGGGCGCGATAGGTGACACCGGCCTCACGCAGATGACGGTCTGCCGAGGCAAAGCGGCGCTCGATATCGGCCGGCGACAACGCGGCAAACGCGTCGAAGAAACGAGCCCAGGCCGGCCGCGGCGCGCCGTTCTCGGCGATGTATTCATCTGGAATACCGGGAAGCCGGACATAGTCGCGGGTCCATTGCGCCATCCGGCGCTGGCCGGGACGAACCCTGCTCTCCTGACTGCTGCCGCCTTGGCCACCCGACACGGTCATTCCACTTCCCTTGCGTCCCAGAGAATGATCCGATTTCGCTGGAAACGCTCCAATTAGTGCAGGAGCGGCGTCCGCAAGTCGAGGGTCAAGGGAAACTCAATTGTGCGTTCCTCCGGCGGCGGCTCGATCTTGCCGGGGGTATGACCGTGCTCCTGGAAGCGCGCCAGCCGCCGCGCCTCGGCCTCGTAGGAATTGACCGGCTTGGTCTCGTAGCTGCGGCCGCCGGGATGGGCGACATGATAGACGCAGCCGCCGAGCGAGCGGCCGTTCCAGGTGTCGATCAGGTCGAACGTCAACGGTGCGTGCACCGGAATGGTCGGATGCAGGCCGGAGGCCGGCTGCCAGGCCTTGAAACGGACGCCGGCGACCGCCTCGCCGGCACGGCCGGTCTCGGTCATCGGCATCCGCCGGCCGTTGCAGGTGATGACGTGGCGGCCCTCGACGAATCCGGTCGCTTTCACCTGCAACCGCTCGACCGACGAATCGACGTAGCGCACGGTGCCGCCCGAGGTGCCCTCCTCGCCCAGCACATGCCAGGGCTCCAGCGCCTGGCGCAGTTCGAGGCCGACGCCGCCATGATGGACGCGGCCGAAGGCGGGGAAGCGGAATTCGAGCTGGGCCTGATACCATTCGGGCTCGACGTCGTAGCCGGATTGCTTGAGCTCGGCGAGCACGCCCAGAAAATCCTCCCAGAGGAAATGCGGCAGCATGAAGCGGTCATGCAGCGCGGTGCCCCAGCGCACGAACTTTCCTTGCTGCGGCTCGCGCCACAGCTTGGCAATCAGCGCGCGGATCAACAGCTGCTGCGCCAGCGACATTCGTGGATCAGGCGGCATTTCGAGCGCGCGGAATTCGACCAGGCCAAGCCGGCCGGTCGGACCATCGGGTGAATAGAGCTTGTCGATGCAGATCTCGGCGCGATGGGTGTTGCCGGTGATGTCGACCAGGATGTGCCGGAACAGCCGATCGACCAGCCACAATGGCGCATCCATGCCCGCTGGCGGCACATGCGACAGCGCGATCTCCAGTTCATAAAGTCCATCATGCCGCGCTTCGTCGATGCGCGGTGCCTGGCTGGTCGGACCGATGAACATGCCGGAGAACAGATAGGACAGCGACGGATGCCGCTGCCAGTACAGCACGAGGCTCTTCAGCAGATCGGGCCGTCGCAGGAACGGTGAATCCTCCGGCTTGCTGCCGCCGACCACAATGTGGTTGCCGCCGCCGGTTCCGGTGTGACGCCCGTCGATCAGGAAGCGGTTGGCCCCTAACCGCGTCTTCGCGGAGTCCTCATAGAGGCCGAGCGTGATGTCGACGGCCTCGCGCCAGCTCTGCGCCGGCTGCACGTTGATCTCGATCACGCCGGGATCGGGCGTCACCTTGATCACCTCGACGCGCGGATCGAACGGCGGCGAATAGCCTTCGACATGCACCGCGAGCTGCGTTTCCTCGGCGGTCGCCTCGATTGCCGTGATCAGTTCGAGATAGTCGTCGACCTTCTCGACCGGCGGCATGAAGACGCAGAGCACACTGTCGCGGACTTCGATCACCATTGCGGTGCGCACCGGCAGCGGCTCGGGGATGTCCTTCAGCGCCTGCTTCAGCTCCGCGTCGGCAAGCGCCTCGCGCGGCGCCATCGGATCCTGCTCGACGATGTAAGGATAGTCCTCCGGCGGGACATGTTCGAGCGAGCCGATCGGCAGCCGCAGGCCGAGCGGGGAATCGCCGGGTGAAGCGAACAGATGGCTGCGGCGGATCTTCCAGTGCTCGCTGCGCCAGCGCGCAGGGATTTTGTCGGCAAGTGGCGTCCAGCGCTGGATCGGCAGCACAAAGCCCTTCGGCGTCGTCAGTCCCTCGTCGAACACCCGCGCCAGGCGCGCGCGCTCTTCGGCATCCGTCAGCTTGGAGTTGTCGGGCGTGACGTTGGCCGGCAGCCCGGCTTCACGCTGCAGCCAGAACGCCGGGTCTTCATAAGCCGGCATGACATAGTCGGCGCCGAGTCCGAGCTTCCTCGCGGTGCCGACGGCAAAGCGCTCGGCATCGGCAACCTCGGCCTTGCGCGGATTCTCGATCGACGCGACCAGATCAGCATTCTTCCAGATCGGCTTGCCGTCCTTGCGCCAGTAGAGGCCGAACGCCCAGCGCGGCAGGCTCTCGCCGGGATACCATTTGCCCTGGCCGTAATGCAGCAACCCGCCGGGCGCGAACCGCGTGCGCAGCTTGCGGATCAATTCGTCGGCGAGTGCGCGCTTGGTCGGACCGACCGCGGCGACATTCCACTCCGGCGATTCCAGATCGTCGACCGAAACGAACGTCGGCTCGCCGCCCATGGTGAGCCGCACGTCGCCCTTCACCAAGTCGGCATCGATCTGCTCGCCGAGCCGGTCGAGCCGCGCCCAGGATGCATCCGAAAACGGTCTCGTGATCCGCGGCGCCTCGCGGATCCGCTTGACGCTCATCTCGAAGCCGAACTCGACATTGGCGGCGCCGGCGGTCCCGGTCACCGGCGCGGCCGAGCGGTAGTGCGGCGTGGCGCAGACCGGAATGTGCCCCTCGCCGGTCAGCATGCCGGAGGTGACGTCGAAGCCGATCCAGCCTGCGCCCGGCAGATAGACCTCGGCCCAGGCGTGCAGGTCGGTGAAATCGTTCTCGACCTCGCGCGGTCCCTCGAGCGGATCGATATCGGGCCTCAGCTGAATGAGGTATCCGGAGACGAAGCGCGCGGCGAGCCCGAGATGCCGCAGCGTCTGGATCAAAAGCCACGCCGAGTCGCGGCACGAGCCGGAGCAAGCGGCGAGCGTCTCCTCCGGCGTCTGGATGCCGGCCTCCATGCGGATCACGTAGCTGATCTTCCTTTGCAGCTGCGCGTTCAGTTCGACCAGGAAATTGATGGTGCTGTCGGCCCGGCGCGGAATGTCCTTCAGGTAGGCCGCGAGCAACGGCCCGGGCTCCTCGGTCTCGAGATAGGGCGCGAGCTCGGTCTTGAGATCGCCGGGATATGCGAATGGAAAACTGTTGGCATAGGGCTCGACGAAGAAGTCGAACGGGTTAACCACCGTCATCGCAGCCGTGAAGTCGACCTCGACCTTGAGCTCGGTCGCCTTCTCCGGAAACACGTAGCGCGCCAGCCAGTTGCCCTGCGGGTCCTGCTGCCAGTTCACGAAATGATTTGATGGCGTGACCTTGAGCGAATAGCTCAGGATCGGCGTGCGGGTGTGCGGCGCGGGCCTGAGCCGAATGGTCTGGGGCCCGAGATCGATCGGCCGGTCGTATTTGTAGTGCGTGACGTGATGCAGTGCGACGAAGATCGACACGGACCAAGGACTCCAGCAGCTTTTTTGAGCAGAACACTGGTTCCGGTATGGATCAAGCACTAACAACGGGCAGCAATTGCCCAAGCAGCGAGCGAAGCCACAGCCCGGATGCAGCGAACCGCAATCCGGGGAGCTTATCCGCGGTGAGAGTCCCGGATTGCGCTGCGCTCCATCCGGGCTACGGGACTAACGGCCGATCGCGCCGGATACCTGCGAGGCAAGCTGCTCGGCGAGCATATGATAGCCCTCGGGGGTCAGATGCACGCCATCGGGCTGATGCGGAAGTCCGTGCAACATGCCGTTGGCAAGCATGATCACCGTAATGCCGCGGGCGCTGAGGCGGCTCTGAATATCCGCAGTCCGGTCAGGGCTGCCCTTGCGCCGATCGTTGCCGCCCGGCTGCAAGATGACCGCGCGGGTCCCGTTCGGGACGGCCCGGTCCAGCCGCTGCAGCATCCCTTCGGTGGTGTCGCCATTGATGCCGGCGTTGACGATACGGACGTTCAATCCCTTGGCCCGCAAGATCGCCTCGAGCTGCGCGGGATAGGCCTGGTTGCGCGCCACGCCCTTCCCGTAGGTGTTGCTCGCGCCAAGCGCCACGATGGTTGCGGCGTCAGCCGAGCCGACACCGAGGGTCAAAGCGGTGAGAAAAGCGAGGCATCCAAAGATTCTGAACCGACCCGCGCGCATGTTTGCTCCCCCAACCGTAGCCCAGATGGAGCGTAGCGCAATCTGGGAAGCCGTATCCATGGAATTCGTCGTCCCTGCGAAAGCAGGGACCCATACCGCGTGATCTATCGATTCGAGGCGGTGGCGGACACCTTTCACAAAACCACGGCCGGTGGTTATGGGTCCCTGCGTTCGCAGGGACGACAGCGGAGTGTAAGGTTAGGTGGTGGTCCTAAACTACATCGTCGCGCCCAAGACCCACGGCGCGAACTCGGCGCCGCCGAAATCAAAACTCTCGCTCTTGGTCGGCTGGCCCGAGGCGGTCTTGAGGATGAGGTCGAAGATGCGCTGGCCGCATTCCTGCACGCTCTCCTCGCCGTCGAGGATGGTGCCGCAATTGACGTCCATGTCGTCTTCCATCCGCTTGTACATCGGCGTGTTGGTCGCGAGCTTGATCGATGGCGCCGGCTTGCAGCCGAACACGCTGCCGCGGCCGGTGGTGAAGCAGACGAGGTTGGCGCCGCCGGCGACCTGCCCGGTCGCGGCGACCGGGTCGTAGCCGGGCGTGTCCATGAATACAAAGCCCTTCTTGGTAACGGGCTCGGCGTAGCGCAGCACGTCGACGAGGTTGGTGCTGCCGGCCTTGGCCATCGCGCCGAGCGACTTCTCAAGGATCGTCGTAAGACCGCCGGCCTTGTTGCCCGGGCTCGGATTGGCATTCATCTCGGCGCCCTCGCGCTGGGTGTATTCCTCCCACCAGCGCATCAGGCCGACCAGCTTCTCGCCGACCTCGCGGCTGACGGCGCGGCGGGTCAACAGATGCTCGGCGCCGTAGGTCTCCGGCGTCTCCGACAGGATCACCGTGCCGCCGTGACGGACCAGCAGGTCGCTCGCAGCGCCAAGCGCCGGATTGGCCGACACGCCGGAATAGCCGTCCGAGCCGCCGCATTGCAGCGCCACGGTGAGCTCGCTTGCCGGCACCGCCTCGCGCTTGACCTTGTTGGCATCAGCGAGCGCTTCCTTGACGAAGGCAACGCCGGCTTCCACGGTCTTGCGCGTGCCGCCGACCTCCTGGATATCCATCGCGCGCAAGCGGCCGGCGAGTTTCTGCTCCTGCATCAGGCCGCCGATCTGGTTCACCTCGCAGCCGAGGCCGAGCACGATGACGTTGGAGAAATTGACGTGCCGCGCATAGCCGCCGAGCGTGCGGCGGAGCAGCGCCAGCGGCTCGTCCTGGGTCATGCCGCAGCCGGTCTTGTGGGTCAGCGCGACGACGCCGTCGACATTCGGGTAATCGGCCAGCGGGTTGTCGCCGGTGAACGGGTTCTTCTTGAACATGTCGGCGACGATGCCCGCAACATGGGCGCTGCAATTCACCGAGGTGAGGATGCCGATATAGTTGCGCGTCGCGACGCGGCCGTCGGCGCGGCGAATGCCCTCGAAGGTCGCCGGCAGATCGAAGTTCGGCACCGGCTTGACGTCGACGCCATAGGCATAGTCCTTGGCGAAATCGCCCATGCCGCAGTTCTGGGTGTGCACATGCTGGCCCGGTGCGATCGGCTGCGTCGCAAAGCCGATGATCTGGCCGTAGCGCCTGATCGGCTCGCCTTGCGCAATCGGCCTGATCGCGACCTTGTGGCCGGCCGGAATCCGATCGACCGTGGTGACGCCCTCGGTCACCTCAAGCCCCGGCGGCAGGCTCGCGCGCGCGATCAAAACGCTGTCGTCGGCGTGCAGGCGGATCACTTGTGCCGAGGCCATGAGAGTTCTCCTTGGTGTTTTCTTCACCTCTCCCCGTCCTTCACGGGGAGAGGTCGAATTCTCGCACAGCGAGAATTCGGGTGAGGGGCGAGGCACAGTGCCAACTTCGACAAAGGTGCTCGCCGGATAGAGGCCCCTCACCCCAACCCTCTCCCCGTAAGAACGGGGAGAGGGAGAGGGTCATGCTTACGCCTTGCCGCCGGACTTCTCGCGGGTCTGGTTGACCTGCATCTTGGCGTAGACCTGCATCAGGCCGACTTCGTTCGACAGTGTCACGAGCTTGAAGCCCATGTTGATCGCGCGCACCGCGCCTTCTGCGCCCGAGCAGTGGATGCCCGGGTTGAGACCGCGCTTGCCGCATTCCTTGATGATCTTCTCGTAGATCTTGAGGATCTCCGGCTCGTCGCGATCGAGCTTCGGCACCAGGCCATAGGAGAAGCCGAGATCGGACGGGCCGATATAGACGCCGTCGATGCCTTCGACATCGAGGATCGCTTCCATGTTCTCGACCGCGGTCTTGGTCTCCATCATCGGCAGCAGCACGATTTCGTCGTTGGCAGTTTGCTGATAGGTGCCGGCCGAGCCGTACATGCCGGCGCGGATCGGACCGTTGGAGCGCACGCCCTTCGGCGGATACTTCGCGTAGGAGACGAGGTTCTTGGCTTCCTGCGGCGTGTTGACCATCGGGCAGATCACGCCATAGGCGCCGCCGTCGAGCACCTTGCCGATGATGCCGGGCTCATTCCAGGGCACGCGAACCATCGGCGTGACCGGATGGGCATGCATCGACTGGAAGCATTGCACCATCGAGAGATAATCCTGCACGCCATGCTGCATGTCGACGGTGACGCTGTCGAAGCCGCATTGCGCGATCACTTCGGCCGAAAACCCGGAGGGGATCGCGAGCCACGCGTTCACCACCGCCTTGCCCGATGCCCAGACTTGCTTGACCTTGTTTGCCATTGATCGCGTTTCCTTTTGTGTTTTTGGGGGGCTGACCTCAGCTGGTCGCCCGCTGGATCGAGACTTCGCTGACGCCGACTTCGCGCGCGGTATTCACTATCGCCGCCCAGGTGTCGTCAGGCAAGGGGATGCCGTTCCTGGTGCGATCGGCGCGGGTTTTGCGCTCGGGATCGCCCGGAACCAGCACGGAATCCGTGCCCGCGATCGGCTTGGTGGCGCGGATGAAATCGGTGTAGCGGGTAATTTCGCCGTCGAAGAAATTGCTGGTGTCGATCACCTTGGGATCGATGTAGAACGCCATCATGCCGTTGGCGAAGCGACGGTCCGACGACGTCGCGCCGGTGCCGGTCAGCGCGCCGCCGAGCAGCTCGCAGATGAAAGCGAGGCCTGAGCCCTTGTGATCGCCGAAGGCGCGGATCGCGCCGGTTCCCTTGGTGTGGTCGCGCGGCCCGTCGGGCGTGTACGGACCGTACAGCACATGCGGATCCTCGCTCAGCGTGCCGTCGGCATCGACGAGCGCGCCGATCGGCAGCCTCTTGCCGCCGCGGCTCGCGACCAGGCACTTGCCCTCGGCGACAACCGAGGTCGCGAAATCCAGCACGATCGGATCCTGCCCCTGACGAGGAATGCCTACGCAATAGGGCGCGGTCGACAGCCGCTTCTCGACGCCGCCGTAAGGCGCGACCAGCAGCGAGCCCGCTGCGGTCACGAAATGAATTGAAACAAGACCTTCTGCGGCGGCCATTTCGGCCCAGTCGCCGACGCGGCCGAGATGGCCGGAGTTGCGCAGCGCGACCGCGGCGAGCCCCGCCTTCTTGCACTTCTCGATGCCGAGCCTGACTGCGATCGGCGTGACGGTCTGGCCATAGCCGAACTTGCCGTCGACCACCGCGAGCGACGGCGTATCGACCACGACCTCGGGGGTCTGGTTCGGCACGATCGAACCCATCTTCTTCCACCTGACATAAACAGGCACACGGATCACGCCGTGGCTGTCATGCCCGGTGAGATTTGCGGTCGTGAGGTAGGTCGCGATGCGCTTCGCCTCTTCCGGAGACGACTCCGAATGCGAAAACACCTCGGACACGAAGTTGATGAGATTATCGACCTTGATGGTGACCATGAAAAACTAGCTCGCTCGATGAGGCACAGTGCGTTCTTAGGCGTGGGTCTTGGCGTGGCCGCCGAGATAGGCCGCGGCGATCGCTTCATTGCCCCACAATTCGTCGGGCTTGCCTCCGAGCACGATCCGCCCGGTTTCGAGAACAAAACCGTGATCGGCGACCGATAGTCCCATGCGCGCATTTTGCTCGACGAGCAAGACCGTGGTGTCCTTCCTGATCTGCGAAATGATCCGGAACACCGCCTGCACGATCACAGGTGCGAGACCGAGCGACGGCTCGTCGAGCAGCAGCAGCCGCGGCTTGGCCATCAGGCCGCGCGCGACGGCAACCATCTGCAGCTGGCCGCCCGAGAGCGTCCAGCCGAGCGCATTGGAGAAGGCGCGAATATCCGGAAACAAATCGAACACCGCATCGGCCTCGCGCGAAATCTGCGACGCCGACACCTTGCGGTTCGACGCACCGAGCATGATGTTCTCTTTCACGGTGAGACCGGGAAACACGCGGCGGCCTTCCGGCACATGCGAGATGCCGAGCCGCACGATCGCTTCCGGCCCAAGGCCCGCGATCGAGTGACCGTCAAACAGGATGTCGCCGGAAGCCGGCTTGGCGAGACCGGAGATCGCGCGCAGCGTGGTCGACTTGCCGGCGCCATTGGCGCCGAGCAGCGTGACCACCTGCCCCTGCTCCACGGCGATGGTGACGCCGCGCAGCGCTTCGATCTCGCCGTAGCGGACCACGAGATTGCGGATTTCGAGCAGCGGCATCATTCGCTCCCGAGATAGGCGGAGACGACGTCGGGATGGCGCAGCACCGCCATCGACTCGCCGTCCGCGATGCGGCGTCCGAAGTTCAGCACGGTGATGTGCTGGGCGGCTTCCGAGACCAGCGTCATGTCGTGATCGATGATCAGGATGGTGAGGCCCTGGGCTGCTATGCGTTTGAGCAGCTCATGCAGCTCGAGCTTCTCGGTCGAGTTGAGGCCGGCGGCCGGCTCGTCGAGCAGCAGCAGCGTCGGGTTCGACGCCAGCGCGCGCGCGATCTCGATCAGGCGCTGGTGGCCGTAGGAGAAGCTCGAGATCAGCTCGTTGGCGCGGCTGCCGAGGCCGACGAAGGTCAGCGCCTCCATCGCCCGCTCGGTCAGCGCGTCGTCGCCCTTCCCGATCATGGTGTTGCCGGGACGCTCGGCGCCGATCTCGACATTCTCCAGCGCCGTCATCGAGCGGAACAGGCGGATGTTCTGGAAGGTGCGTCCGAGACCCGCGGCGGTGCGCTGATGCGGCGCCATGTTGGTGATGTCGGTGCCGTCGAGCACGATCCTGCCCGATGTGGCCTTGTAGAGGCCGGACAGCACGTTGAGCGTCGTGGTCTTGCCGGAGCCGTTGGGGCCGATCAGCGCATGCACGCCGCCGCGCTTCACCGCGATGTCGACGCCATCGACCGCCTTGAGGCCGCCGAAATGCTTCGAAAGCCCGGTGACTTCGAGCACGATGTCACCGCCAGTCGTCGCGGGCCTGAGCTGGAGCGCTCCGGCAACAGGCGGCGCCTTGGTGTGCGCACGCCAGCGCGTGAACGCATCCGACACGAAGCCCCAGATGCCGTCAGGCATGAAGCGGATGATCAGGATCACCGACAGGCCGTAGATCGCGAGGTAAAGCCCGGGCACGCTCTTCAGGAAGCGCAGCCATTCCGGGATCAGGATCAACAGCCCGGTGCCGATTACCGAGCCGACCGGCGAGGCCACGCCGCCGAGCAGCGACATGGTCAGGAACTGGATCGACTCCGCGAACGAGAACTGGTCCGGGCTGACATAGGCGAAGCCGCCGGCGAACAGGCCGCCCGCGAGACCGCCGAGCACCGCGCACACCGCGAAGGCGGAGACCTTGGTGCGGAACACGTCGATGCCGTTGACACCCGCCGCGAGCTCATTGTCGCGCACCGCGCGCATGGCGCGGCCGAGCTTGGTGTCAGGCAGATGCCAGACCAGATAGCCGACGATTGCGAGCATCGCGACGCAGAAGGCCAGATAGCTCTGCGAGGACTGGAACAGCTCGGGCCGGCGAATGTTGGCGACGCCGTCCGGTCCGTGGGTCACGCCGACCGCGTTGATCATCACCAGGGTCACGATCTGCTGGAACGAGATCGTCACCATCGCAAGGTAGTGCCCGCCGAGCCGCAGCGTCGACATGCCGAGGAATGCACCGGCAACCAGCGTGATCGCGCAGGCGCCGACCAGGCAGAGCCAGAAGTTCAGATGCAGGTCGGCGGTCCCGAGGCCGACGGCATAAGCGCCGAAGCCGAAGAACGCGGCCTGCGCCAGGTTGATCTGGCCGCACAGGCCGAGCACGACCGAAAGCCCGAACACCGCGATCGAGAAGGTCGTGGCCTGCAGCAGGATGTTGAGGATGTAGCCGTCGAACTGCATGCCGGCGGCGAGCGCCACCAGCACCGCAGCGCCGATGAAATACGGCAGATGACGGATGATCAGCGGTTTCGAGCGCACGGCCGGCGCCGGAATCATGTTGTCGCTGGCGCTCATGCTTTCTCCGCGACACGTTCGCCGAAGATGCCCTGCGGGCGGAACACCAGGAAGGCGATCAGCACCAGGAAGGCAAAGCCATCCTTGTACGGCACCGAGATATAGGCGGCACCGAACGTCTCGATGACGCCGAGCGCGAGGCCGCCGACGATGGCGCCGGCGACATCGCCGAAGCCGCCGATGATGGTCGCGGCGAACGCCTTCAGCGCAATGGTCGAGCCCATCTGGATCGAGACGAACAGCACCGGCGCCACGAGGATGCCGGCGAGGCCGCCGAGCACGGCCGAATAGATGAAGGTGATCATGATCATGGTGGAGACGGAAATACCGAGCAGCGAGGCCATTTCCTTGTCCTGCGAGGTCGCCTGCAGCTTCTTGCCGAGCAGCGTCTTCTCGAAGAACCAGAAATTGAACAGCACCAGCAGGATGGTGACGCCGATGATCAACAGATACTGGCTGTCGAGATAGACCGGGCCGAGCTGGATGCCGGGCGTATCGAACCAGCCCTGCAGCACTTGCGGCTGCGGACCGTAGATCGCGAGCACCGAGTTCGACAGCAGGATGGAGGCGCCGATGGTGGCGATGATGACCGGCAGATAGGTGCGGTGGCGCAGCGGATAGTAGACGCCGAGATTGAAGATGACGCCGAGCAGCGCCATGCCGGCGAGCGCAATCACAAAGGACAGCCAGTAAGGCAGGCCGAGCTCGACGCAGACCACCATCAGATAGGCGGCCACCATCGAGAACTCGCCTTGCGCGAAGTTCACCACATTGGTGGCGCGGAAGATCAGCACGAAACCGAGCGCGACCAGCGCGTAGACCGCGCCGATGCCGATGCCGGTGAACAGCAGTTGTAGAACCAGATCCATGACAGCGCTCATTGAGAGGCGAAGCGAACATCCCGGCACTAGCCGGATCGGAGTGATTGTCGTTCGGGAGGTGGCAGGGCTCTCTCCCCCACGCAACCGGGGTCTACCCCGGTTGCGCATCGTAAATTTGGGCAAGTCGGGCAGGCCCGACTTGCGTCGGGGGAGAGTTGGAGAGAGGGGTAAGCCACGAATTCCGCCCGAGCGGCTTACCCCTCTCCCTAACCCTCCCCCGCAAGGGGGGAGGGAACCCATCCATTCGTGCCTCCCTGACCCGCTCGGATCAATCGTTGAAGTCGATGTGCTTGTCGTAGACGATCTTGCCCTTGTCGTTCTTCACGACGTTATAGCCGTGCAGACCGTCGCCGTTCTTGTCGAAATTGTATTCGCCTTCGGCACCGGCGAATTTCTGCGTCGCCAGGATGGCGTCGCGGATCTTGTTCGGATCGGTCGACCCGGCCTTGTTGATCGCCGCCGACAAAATGGTGATCGCGTCATACGGCCAGGCGCTCTGGTTGTCGGGCGCGGTCTT
This sequence comes from Bradyrhizobium sp. INPA03-11B, assembly GCF_040446015.1. NCBI lineage: Bacteria > Pseudomonadati > Pseudomonadota > Alphaproteobacteria > Hyphomicrobiales > Nitrobacteraceae > Bradyrhizobium > Bradyrhizobium sp. INPA03-11B. The sequence goes on along the minus strand of NZ_JASGSR010000082.1, from coordinate 5,614 downwards.
GTAGGCATCGCGATACGCTTTGCCGAACGACTTCGCAGCATCGCTCGAATCTTCGGCAAAGTCGGCGACACCGTAGGTACCGAACAGCGCGGGGCCGGCGAGCTTGGTCGAGGAGACCGCCACCACCGAGGGCGAGCCGACCCAGGGGATGTTGACGCCGAGCTGGCGGAGCTGCCGGGCAAAGATGCCAAGGTCGTTTTCGAAGGTGAAGTAGGTGCCGAGCACGTCGGCGCCGGACTGCTTCACGGCCAGCACGACCGGGGTGAAGTCCTGGCTCTGGTTGGCGTAACCCTGGTCGAGCACCGGCGGCGCGCCGAGCTTGGTCAGCGCCTCGGAGAGCGCCTTGCCGCCGGCGGTGCCGAAGGCGTCGGTGGAATGCACGATCGCCCATTTCTTCTTGCCGAGCGTGTTGACGCCGAAATCGGCGATCACGCGGCCGGAATAATTGTCGTTGGGGCGGAAGCGGAACAGCCACGGATTGCCGGAATGGGTGAGATCGGGATTGGTGCCGCCGATCATCACGGGCTTGCCGACCTTGATCACGTCGGGCGCCATCGCCTGCACCTGGGTCGAGCGGATCGACCCGAGGAAGGCAACGATGTCGGATTGCGCAGCGAGCTTGGAGAACGCCAGCACGATGCCCGGATTGGTGGTCTGGTCGTCCTCGATGACAAGCTCGACCTGCTTGCCGAGCACGCCGCCGGCCTTGTTGACCGCAGCCAGCGCCAGCTTGGCGCCGTTCTGGGCCCACAGGCCCTGCTCTGCTGCCGGCCCGGTCACCGGCACGCACATGCCGATCTTGATGGTCGCCCCCTGCGCCCAGGCGCTGCGCATCAGCGCAGGAGCAGCGAGACCTGCCGCCAAGCCGGCGGAAAACTCACGCCTCGTCAGTTTCATTCAATCCTCCCTGTCATCCGCCGAACTTGATGTCGGCTGCGTTGCGACGAGCTGACGCGTCGATCTGTTGCCCAATCCGCAGCCATCAACGGCGCGACGAACAAACGTGAACGCCGCTGCAGGGCACAAGACGCGCAACAGCGGCCATCAATCTGGCGTTTGCCGTAGCTAAACATGATTGCACATTGCACGCAATAGCCAAAAGTTCGCTGGTAACGGTGCGTAAATGCCTGCTAGGAGCAGCCATGACGCGATCACGTGATAATGTGACCGGCGGGCAGCCATCGATGTCGATTCCAAGAGCGAAATCGCAGACCAGACGGAAACAACCGGCCTATGCGCTGATCAAGAGCGCATTGGCAAAGCACATCCGGGCCGGTGACGTGCCTCCTGGCACGGTGCTCTCCGAATCGGCGATCGCGACCTTGTTCGGCTCCAGCCGCTCTCCGGTGCGACAGGCCTTCGAACAGCTGGAGCACGTCGGCCTGGTGCGCCGGTTCGACGGCCGCGGCGTCATCGCCGGCAAGCGCAAGGTCGAGCCACGGCGCGTCCCGATCACACCTGAGATGTTCGGGTTGACCGACGGCCCCGTCGACGCGGTGCGCAGCGATGCCTGGGACGCGCTCTATTACAAGCTCGAGCGAGAAATCATCTACCGGTCACTGTTCGGACGCTTCCGCGTCAGCGAGCTGGCGCTGGCGCGGCATTTCCGCGTCGGACGCACGGTGGCGCGCAATCTGCTGCTCCGCGCGCAGGCAATCGGAATCCTGGAGAAAGGCGCCAAGGCGCATTGGTACGTGGTGCCGCTGGATGAGGATCGCCTCCGCGACATCTTCGAGGTCCGCGCAACGCTCGAGCCGCTGCTGCTCAAATCCGCGACGGCGAAGATTCCCACCGCACTGCTTGACCGAATGGCGGAGCGGCTGCGCGAGGGGATTCAATTCCGCAGCCGCGTCGGCGTCGGCGAGCTCGACGAGATCGAGGGCGACCTGCATATCCGATGCCTGGGCTACGGCGCCAATCGCGAGATGGTCGAAGCGCTCAAGCGCACCCACTGCGCCTTCGTGATCGGCAAGCACATTCAGGTGGCGCTGACCGCGCCGCAGATCGATTCCTTCATGGACGAGCATCTGGTGATCATCGAAGCCTTGCGTGCGCGCGACGGCGATGCGGCGGCCGAGATATTGCGCCGGCACATCGAGTGGTCCCACTCGAAGGTTGCGGGCTGGATCGCCGAATTCCGCGCCATCAACGTGATCTCGCGCGTGCCCTACATGGTCTGACGCTACTCGTCAGCCTCGACTTCAGCTTCCTCGGCCGAGCCCATTCCGGCGAGGCTCGCCTCCAGCACACCCAACATTTCGTGCAACTCGGCAAGCTTGCGCGCGCCATATCGTCGGGTGATTTCGGCGTAGATCGCCTCCGACGTCGGGGCCACCGCCTCGATCAGCTTCAAGCCCTTGGCGGAGATCGAAACCACCGCACGCCGCGCGTCGTTCTCCGCTGCCTTGCGCTCGATCAATCCACGGCCCTCGAGATCGCGCAGGATGCGTGACAGGCTCGGGCCGAGCAGGAACGCCACGCGAGCGAGCTCGGTGACCTCGATCTCGTCCACCGCGGTCAGCGCACGCAATATCCGCCACTGCTGCTCGGTCAGCCCATGACTGCGCAGCGACGGACGGAATTGCCGCATCACCGCTTCGCGGGCACGCAGCAGCGACATCGGCAGCGAGCGCGAGAATTCGCGCATCGGGCCACGTCGCGACGACGCCGCATCGTCAGCCTGCCCCGCCCCTGTCTCGTCCGACGATTTCTTGCGCGCCATGACCTAATCCGCCGCCGCAAACTTTTGCGCTGCAACATGCATTGATTCAGTTTGCGGAAAATCACTTAACATGTTAATCATCTCCCGACATCCACTTTTTGTGTAGCACGCATGGCCCTCTCCAAGGACGATATCCGCGCTGCCGCCGAGCGGCTCGACAATGCGGAAAAGACCCGCAAACAAATCCGCCAGCTGTCGCTGGAATACCCCCGCATCACCCTCGAAGACGCCTACGCGATTCAGAAGGCCTGGGTCGAGATGAAGGTGGCGCAGGGGCGCGTCGTCAAGGGCCACAAGATCGGCCTGACCTCGAAGGCGATGCAGAGCGCACTCAACATCGACGAGCCCGATTCCGGGATCCTGCTCGACGACATGTTCTTTGCCGATGGCGGCCTGGTGCCGAGCGATCGCTTCATCGCGACTCGCGTCGAGGCCGAGCTTGCCTTCGTGATGAAACATCGCCTGGAAGGGCCGAACTGCACGCTGTTCGACGTCCTCAACGCCACCGACTTCGTGGTACCGGCGCTGGAGATCCTGGATACGCGGGTCGAGCGCGTCGACCCCGAGACCAAGGCGACGCGCAAGATCTTCGACACCATCGCCGACAACGCCGCCAATGCCGGCATCGTGCTCGGCGGCCGGCCGATCCGCCCGCTGGAGGCCGATCTGCGCTGGATCGGCGCGCTCTGCTTCAGAAATGGCCAGCTCGAGGAAACCGGCCTCGCTGCCGGCGTGTTGAATCATCCGGCGACCGCGGTGGCGTGGCTCGCCAACAAGATCGCGCCGAACGGACTGGCGCTGGAGGCTGGACAAATCGTGCTGGCGGGCTCGTTCATCCGCCCGATCGAGACCCGCAAGGGCGACACCATCCAGGCCGACTACGGACCGTACGGTTCCGTGAGCTGCTACTTCGCCTGACGCACTCAGCAGGAGCGCTGCATGCCGCATTTCACGATTGAATACTCCGCCAATCTCGACGGTCTCGTCGACATGGGCGCGACTGTCGAACTGGTCCGCAAGGCTGCGGTCGAGACCGGCATCTTCCCGCTCGGCGGCATCCGTGTCCGCGCCATCAGATGCGAGCATTACGCGATCGCCGACGGCCGCAGGACTTACGGCTTTCTCGACATGGTGCTGCGGCTCGGCGAAGGCCGCGACCTCGCCACCCGCAAGCAGGCCGGCGAGCACATTTTCAAGGCGCTATCGGCCCATCTCGATCCGGTATTCGCCAACAGCAAGTTCGCTCTGTCGTTCGACATGCAGATCAACGACAAGGAAACCAGCTGGAAACGCAACAACATCCACGACGCACTGAAGGTGGAGACGGTCAATGGATAAAGCGACAGCGAAATCGTCAGCCGACGTATTCCAGGCCAACCGCGATCGCGCCGGCCCCCTGCTCGCGAAGTTGAAAGCAGACGGCATCGGCAATGTGATCGACGGCAAGGTCGTGCCGGCCGCTTCAGGCCAGACCTTCGAGACCAAATCGCCTGTTGACGGCACGGTGCTGGCGACGGTCGCCCGCGGCAATGCCGAGGATATCGACCGCGCCGCAACGGCTGCAGCCAAGGCTTTCAAGGCCTGGCGCGACGTGCCGGCGGCGCAGCGGCGCAAGCTGCTGCATCGTGTGGCCGACGCGATCGAGGAGCGCGCCGACGACATCGCCGTGCTCGAATGCATCGACACCGGCCAGGCGCACCGCTTCATGGCCAAGGCCGCGATCCGCGCCGCGGAGAATTTCCGCTTCTTCGCCGACAAATGCGGCGAGGCGCGCGACGGCCTCAACACGCCTTCGGACGAGCACTGGAACATCTCGACCCGCGTGCCGATCGGCCCGGTCGGCGTGATCACGCCGTGGAACACGCCGTTCATGCTGTCGACCTGGAAGATCGCGCCGGCGCTCGCGGCCGGCTGCACCGTGGTGCACAAGCCTGCGGAATGGTCGCCGGTGACCGCCGACATGCTGGTCAAGCTCGCCAAGCAGGCCGGGCTTCCCGACGGCGTGCTGAACACCGTGCACGGATTCGGTGAGGAGGCCGGCAAGGCGCTGACCGAGCACCCCGCCATCAAGGCGATCGGCTTTGTCGGCGAGAGCTCGACCGGGTCGGCAATCATGGCGCAGGGCGCACCCACCCTGAAGCGGGTGCATTTCGAGCTCGGCGGCAAGAACCCGGTGATCGTGTTCGACGACGCCGATCTCGACCGCGCGCTCGATGCCGTCGTGTTCATGATCTACTCGCTCAATGGCGAACGCTGCACGTCGTCGAGCCGGCTGCTCGTTCAAGAGAGCATTGCCGGCAAGTTCGTCGAGAAGCTGACCGCACGCGTCAAGGCGCTCAGGGTCGGTCACCCCCTCGATCCCGCGACCGAAATCGGGCCGCTGATCCATGAGCGGCATCTCGCCAAGGTCTGCAGCTATTTCGACGTCGCCAGGAAGGACGGAGCCACGATCGCGGTCGGCGGCAAGCCGCATGACGGTCCCGGCGGCGGCCACTATGTGCAGCCGACGCTGGTCACCGGCGCCAACGCGAACATGCGCGTCGCACAGGAAGAGGTGTTCGGCCCGTTCCTGACCGTGATCCCGTTCAAGGACGAGCAAGAGGCAATCGAGATCGCCAATGGCGTGCAATACGGCCTGACCGGCTATGTCTGGACCGGCGACATGGGCCGCGCGCTGCGCGTCGCCGATGCACTGGAAGCCGGCATGATCTGGCTCAACTCGGAAAATGTCCGCCATCTGCCGACCCCGTTCGGCGGCATGAAGTCGTCAGGCATCGGCCGCGACGGCGGCGACTACTCGTTCGACTTCTACATGGAAACCAAACACGTCTCGCTCGCACGCGGGACGCACAAGATTCAAAAACTGGGAATTTAGCCAGCACTGTCATTGCG
>NZ_JASGSR010000081.1:0-37178 GCF_040446015.1 Bradyrhizobium sp. INPA03-11B | reverse complement strand
GATCCAAGTCTGCCAGCAGCTGTATCAACAGATTTCTGGCAGCCAATTCGTTCTGGATCGATAGCAGCCCATTGATCTCCTGACAGGTCTCAAAAACCTCCATCACTTCTGTCCTTTATAGAAGGCCACAGTCTGGACAAACGCATCAACGATCTTTTTCTTGCTTGGGACCGGGAAGAGGATGATGTGGAAATTGAGGTCATTGTATTTGTGAACTGAACTGGATTTTGCGAGCTGCTTCGAAAAATAAGACTCTGCCCTCTCCGTATGAAAGGTGGTCAGCTCCGCCTTGTACGCCTCCGACAGTTCGCTCGCCGCCGCGGTCGTAGCGCATTCGTGCAGCAAAAGGATCGGTATGTGAATTTTCGGCTTGAGGTTGTCGATCGACTCGCGATTGCTTAGGGCAGCCTTGATCTTTTCTCGGAGGCCTGCGGCGATTGGCAGCCCATCGAGGTCTGAGACGCTGGTGATGATCGCATTTTCCTTCTTCAACTTGTCGGTCGATAGCGAGTTCAGGACCGAAGTGACGATAGCATCGAGCCGAGCGTCAGCGATGGAGTTATAAAACTTCGCTTCGCCAAACCAGAGTGTGAAGTCGTCGTCCTTCACCACGATGTGTACGCTGTCTGCTCCTTTGGCATTGTCCTGAACATTCTGCTTGTAAAATATCTTTGGAACGACAGGCAGCGCGCCAAAGCGATGACGCATCAGTCCATACAAAAACACTTCCGCTATTTCGCTGCCCTGACCCAGTTCATCCTTGTCAGTCAATCTGAGGTTCTGAGCGGCGGCTATTAGGCTGCTGTAACTCTGGTCCACAAGTGCGGATCGCTCTCTTTCCGAAAGAGCGGTTTGAGCTATGTTGTCCCAGAGATAGCTTTGGAATTTGAGATACCGCCACTTGGTGTCCTCGAAGTCGTTGATTAGGCTGAGAACCCGCTTGTTGACCAAAGCGGTGAGCTGAGAGACGGAAGTGATCCCGGCGAGAGCATCATCAATAAGAATTTCGAATGACATGCCGGTCATTGATATAATTATCTCCCAAAAACATACACATAGTCCGGATTTTCATGGCTTCCTATTGCACATTCGTAGGTAGCGGAGCGGGCAGCATACATTTACCCCGCTTTCTATTTGGAGAGAACTTGCATGGCCCAAGGCGATGGTCATGGGGCATTTCAAGTGGAGGTGGACCCCATCACGGCACCACCCATAAGGGCTCATCCTGCTGAGGGAGCCCGCTGCACGCGCGGCTGCGATTAGAACGTCGGCGACGATCGCCGAGACGCTGCAATGAAGCGCGATCGGGAAGCCCTGAGGAGGGTAGCCGCCTAACGGCGGTAGATGAAGAACCTCCTGGGAGCGATGCAACACCGACCGGGAGAGGAGTGGCTGAAGGTCAGTCGAACCCGTAAATCTTCGCCAGATACTCGACCATGGTTCGATGTATCAAGGTCTCATCTTCGACCCACATTTTTACTGCATCGACGAGGTCGCCGTCGTCGGCATCGGCTCGTAACGAACGGGATGCGGCCAATTGGTGCCCCGGACGATCCTGTCAGGCCGTAAGTCGAGAAAGGCGCGCGCGACGGCCGTCATGTCGCTCCACGGGGGGAGCATTGGAGAGAAAATATAGCCGCCGTTCAACTTGACCCACGCCTTTCCCCGTTCGACGAGGCTAGAGATCGCTTTGGCCTGAACGCTCGACAGGTCCTTGTCGGCAATCGAACAAAAGTGATCGATGACGATATCGACATCGAGGTCAGCCAGCATCGTGCTGCTGAGGCGCCCGGTCGTTGGCATCGCGACGAGCTTCGGAGTTCAACAACTGCCACCGTGGGGTGCCGGAGCTCGTCGCGGCCGTGAAGCGCGGTGTGCTTCCTGTGCCGTGATGGGAACGAGCCGGTGAGCCCAAGTCCGCCAATCATTTCTTCGCAATACGATCATTGAGCCATCGGCCCACATATCGTCGGATCCGGACGTCGCCGAGGTCGTCGAGAACGGTCGGTGGCAAAAGCTCATCAGTTGCGAGCAGTCTGCGCGCCGGGTGACCGGCGTCGAGCAATTCGAGGAGACCAAGCGCGGCTGCACGGTCTCGGCTATCTAACGCGACGACCCCGAGCAGCAACAATGCCCTGTGTGATTGGGAATGTCCGACCCGCTCAAATATCTGAACGGCATCGGCGACGGGAAGGTGCGCTCCCACCAGAATCGTGGCAGAGGCCGCTAGCGGCGCCGACAATTTCATCAAGCGGTCTGCGGTGATCTTCCCTACGATTTCGAGCTCCACTGCGGTGGCGGTGCTCAATGCGTCGATGGCGTCGACGCGCAGCCAACCAAGCGCCTTGTCAGTAAAGAGCGACCAGATCTGGCGTCGAACGGCCGGCCCGCAAAGCCGGGCCGCGGCGCTCAACGCATCCCGGCGCAGCTGCTCGTCGGAGGTCTCCCTGGCCAACGCGATCAGCTTGGTCCCGGTCTTATCATCAAGTGATCCGTACGCCTCTAGCGCGGCCACAGCTTCGCGTGCGATCGGATAGGATTCCGGCTCCTGATACTGCGGCTCGGCATTGGACCATCGGTCCAGAGTAAGTTGCATGAGTATCGGAAAATGTTCCGGGTGCGGTCGGCTGCTGAGGGCGGCCGTCAAACTGCGGCGGACCCGGCTACCCTTGTCCCTTGAAAGGCCAAGGAGCTCGGTGGGGAGTGGATCTGGTAGTCTTGATGCCAGATATTCAAGCGCCCTTTGACGCGCGTCGGCGCGATCATGCTGCAGGGCCAACCAGATAAGAGGTCCCTCGTCAATCGTGATCGCCGCCTCTGTTGCGGCAGCTGCGTCGGCGCCGTCCGTCGCTTCCGTGAGCCACCTGCGGACAGCGCCCGCCGGTTTCGATCCACTCGCGATCATCACTGGCACGATCACACCGAGTACGGTCGAAGCCGCAGCCGGCGCTGCAACCTCAAGCAAGGCGAGGGCAGCCGCTCCTACCGGACTTGGATCTTGCTTCCCGGTTTCGAAGGCCTCAAGTAGTTCTCTTGCTTCTGGAGAGAGTTTCGCCAATAGCGATTCTAACCGTTCTGCTTCGACACGCGCTTGAACGGCATAAATATCGACCAATAGGCGAACGAACACCGAGGGTGACGCTGCATGCGTCTCGAGGCAATTGATCAAGACTGTTGGAGCCGCGGTGATCGCGCATTGGATCAGGGACCTACGCAGGCCTTCTTCATCCGGCTGCGACGAGATCCGGTCCGCCAGAAGGGTCTCCAACGTCGTGTCCCAACACTGACGCGCCGCGTTCCAGCCAGTTTCCTCGTCGCCGCTCTTGCGGGTCGCTTCTAGAATTGCACGCATTTCGTCTGCAGTGGCCGCAGCGTTGGAGGTAGAAACCCCCTGCGCCCAGTTCCAGGCGAAGTCTGCTAACCGTGCGTGATTGGCCAAGTCCTGCCAGCGGCCAGCATTGCGCATGGTTTCGATGAAGGTGTCGACGAAGACACCTGATGCGTAGTCCCTATCGTCGTCCTGCGTCGCGTAATATTCCTCATAACCTTTGTCGTACTCACCATCCCCAATAGCCCGCCACTCCTTCCCGGTGTCTTCTCGGCGAGTCCGCCGGATGGCTGCCAGATCGTCGAGCGCCTGGATCAACACAGCCTCGTATCCCGCGCGATCTCGGACCGCGCCTTCCGCTACTGCGTCGACGTTTCGGTCGAATCTTGTCCCGATCAATTTGTGAGCGACGGCAAGGAACGCGGGTGTAAGACCAGTTGCAATCCGATCGAGTTTGTCTGCAAGGTCGCGGCCATAGGATCCATGGTCCTGTGGAAGCTGCTCGCGGATGAAGCGATCGGCGATAATTGCCGATCGGGGATCAGCCGAAACTCGCTCGTACCAGGCATCGTCGAAACTCGGCGGCTCCCAATCGTCGATAAAGAACGCACCGCCGCGTCGTACCCCCTTGATGAACCATCTTGCGAGCTCGGCGGGGATGGACGCGCTTGTGCCAACGTCCGCGGCCAATTGCAGCAGGGCTTGGAAATCGGCGTCTGGGTCGAGCAGGGATTCCTCGAGCCAGGCGTCAATCGCGGACCGGCTTCCGTCCGACGCTTGGAAAGTGCCATCCATTCCCTCGATCGTCGCCCATAGATTGTTGGCAGCATCCAGCACACGGGCGGCCGTCTCCAACCCCCATGCGCGATAAGCACCTGTCAATCCAGTCAGGGCTGTAAGGAGAGACTCGAGGGCAACCTCACTGCGAGACCAGTTCTCCTTCAGGAACGTTTCGAAGCCCGCTCGCACACTCGGATGCGCGAACGAAACCGTGCGTAGGGGCTGGCGGAGGTGGCGTGTGGCGACCAGACGGTCGATGGTCTTTTGTAACCCATCGGCCAATCCGGCGTCGGCCTTTCGCAGCTGACGCTGCAGTGCAGTTAGCTGGGTGCGATCGATTTGACCTCGCGCTGCGAGCAGGCCCCAGATCACGGCGGATAGACCGATTTCATCGGTCGCACCGAGATATTTGACGACGACGCCCTCAACGGCATCTCGGTGGGCTAAGCCGAGCAGGCGTTGCAAGAACTTGCGATCCGCCTCATCTGACTGAGGCCCATCCGCGAGGTTCGTAAAGAACAAGTCCAGCTCGAGCGGGCTTTCCAACGCTTCGAGCGTCTCTTGCCGAAACTTGAGCGCTTTGGGCTGTAGATCGGTCGCGAGCAGGTCCATGCGCTTGTCGTAGATGTGCGCCAACTCGCCGTTACTATACTGTTCCGCATTCAGCTCGATCGACCACCGCTTGAATGCGTCGTTTGCGCGGGCCTGGCCGAGCATATCGCTGCGGGAGGTTACGACATATTGATGTCCGGGACGCGCGTCTTTCAAAAGACGCGGTAGTTGCTCCGTCCAGGCTTCTGACCCGCGTCTCAGGCTGTATTGACCCCAAGGGTCCTCGACGTAGAAGAGCGTGGGTCCAGTGTCAATCAACCGTCGTGTAATCGACGGTTCATCATTCGGATTCACGGCGACGACATCGAGTCGTCCGTCCTGCTGACGAGCCAGATCGCAAAGAGCAATTGCCGCCAGCGTCTTTCCTGTCCCGGAGGGCCCGGTGATCACGATGGCATTTCGCTTTTGCAGGAGAGATGCCATGTCGTCGAAGTTCGACGGCTTGACGAACCCCACGAGTTCTGCTGCGCTCGCAAGGTATCCGCCGTGAGCCCGGATCGTTGCCAACAAGTCATCGCGTGTCCAGACGCCCGGACTGATTCCGCGCATTCTGCGTCGAGCTTCCTGGCATAGTTGCTCGCGGCACTCCGTCTGACGAGAGTGCGGGATACGAAGCAGCTTGCTCAATATATCGCCGATCTCGAACTCAATTAATCGTTCTGTCGCACCGCCCCGGATCGCAATGCGTCCCTCTGGAGCAAAGGGCAGCGCCTTCCTGAGCGAAGGCGGGAATTCCAGTGGGTCCGATTGTTCCTCAAAGTCGGAAACGAGCAAGTTCCGCGCGGCTCCTTTCGCATCGGCGTTGGTGACCAACAGAAACCGCGTGTCCGGGTCATCGAGGTGATGTTTCGCGGGCCTTCGCTTCTCGCCATGATTAAGCAATCTGTCGAGGTCTTCGATCGACCACGGTTCGCCCCCGCGGAGTTTAACCTGGACGACAAGCTTGTAGCCGCCTGCGACAATCGCACTCGGTACCACCCGGCCCGGTTCGTCGGGCTCACAGTCGGCCTCCAGATCTTCCTCATTGGCCGGCTCTAACGTGATGCGCGTTGCCGATTTCGTAATCAGCAGCAATCGTAGAGCCGCCAGCACCGAGACGTTGAGCTGATATTCGTAGCCGGCCTGGGCTGCGATCGCACCGCCGGCTGGGCTGGATGCGCCTTGTGACAAGAGAGGATCTGGGCCTTTCATTCAAACTGCGTTTGCGCAATCGAGAACTTTAAATTACCTCGTTTATCGCGACGGTCTCCTGATCGCAACAAGGGTCTCGGCGCAATCAATCAAGTTGTTCTGGGTGCAGGCATAGCCAATACACCAGCGAGCAGTTCCAACGCCTGATGGCCGACCACGGCATCGTCTGCAGCATGAGCCGTTCCGGCAACGTCTGGACAATGCCGCGATGCAGAGCTTCTTCTCGTCGCTCGAGACTGTACGGACGGAAGGCAAAACCTAGAGGACCAGAGGCCAGGCACGCGCCTATGTGTTCGACTGCATCGAAAGAATTTGCAGTACCACCCGCAGGCACTCGACCATCGGCTATTTAGCCCGCTTGAGTTCGAGCGCAAGGTGGGATTAGCTTAACCCCGTGCCCATCAATCCGACGGCAGCTCAAGGAAGAGAGTCTGCTGGAGTGTCAGCGCAGGTTTAGGGGCATGCACTTCGGAAGGGCTGCTGATTTTCTTTGCGATTCCTACGCCTCTCAATCAGCGGCTCTGTCGGAGTATCTCCAACGGATGAGTGGGCGACGATTACGTCCATTATCCCCCAAATCCGTCTAGCGCCATCGAGTGGATTGCGGTACGCGAGCTCGCGCACGAGCGAAAAGAGCAGGTATCTGGTGCGGTCGTCGCGCTGCGGGCAACGAGAACGAAGTAAGCTATTGATGATGTTGGTGGGCCCGGCAGGACTCGAACCTGCAACCAGACCGTTATGAGCGGTCGGCTCTAACCATTGAGCTACAGGCCCCGCCGCCTTGCGGGCCGCGTGGCGCGGCCGTCAACGGTGCGGGCTCCGTTTACAGGGTGCGCGGGGTTTCGGCAATCTCCGACCCACGGTTCAGCAACGCAGGATCACGATTTCACAAATCCTCGTTGGTAATTCGAACACCAAGCCGTTGAACCAAGCTGTTGAAATTCGCTGGGAGCTTGACTGATGCCATTGCGACTTTCGGGACGTTGTTCGCGATCTCAGTATCGGTCAGCCCCTTCGACTTAGCCGACTGAATTGCCTTTCGGTACGTGGTGTATCCGGTAGATAGACGCTGTCTGCGATCGTCGACACGACGCCCTCACAACCCAATTTGCATGCGTGTGAGAACATCTTTGGTCCGTCGACGTCGAAGCTCTCACTGAACTGGATGGCGGTGCCGGCGATCAGCTTCTTCAGTACAGCTTTGCGCTCCCGCAGCGGCAGCTTTCGCAGATCTCGGCCGCTTAGAGGTTTCAAGCTCTCGCTCGAAGCGCTCATGGATCGCCTGCGGTCCTTCGACGCCGCTAATCGGCGCTTTCCTTCCTGACCCTGCAGGCTCGCATAAGCGTCGACAGTTGATGCCGCCTCCAAGTTCCCATGCCGTTCGGACCCCTCTGGCGTGGGCGGCGCCGAGACAAATAGCCCTTGCTGCTTAGGGATGTCGAAAATTGCCTCCTCAATGTTCGCTATCCCCCTCCGAGAGCGCGCTTCTCTATGGTGACCGCACGCTGGCGCCGCCGTTCGCAGCGCGCCTGTCACCCTGGAGGTCTCAAATGCCTGATCCGATGGGTGGCCTATCCCCGCGCTTCCTGCGTACACCGGAGGGGGAGCGCGCGGCCCGTTCTGAAAATGCGCCGATCGCAATCGAGGCGCTCGAACAGATCGCCGCGCTCTACGTGATCGAAACGACGGTCGGGGGGGCTGAAGCACGAGCCAGTGCCCGTTCGCCAAGGAGCGGGCCCCTGGGCGGCATTGCTTACGGGCTAGCGGCTCGACGAGCAGTTTGCGCATCTTCGCGAAGGCGAAGATCGCCGAAGGGGATTCGTTGCGGCCTGAATACTGGGGCGGGCTCGCCGGCTTCTTGGATGCGCGTGATCACATTTTTCGGCTTGATGTATACATATGTTCCATCAATGTTATCAATACCTGCTGCGATTGTTATCAATTTCTGGCTCAAGGTCCCCGTATCCGTTGCACACTTTTGCCTTATGTATACTGTAAGTATCCAGAAGTGAGGAGGAGCGAGCGAATGGGTCACAGTTTTCCGATCAATGCTTGGTACGCCGCCGCCTGGGACGCCGACGTGAAACAGGCGCTGTTGCCGCGCACGATTTGCGGCAAGCACATCGTGATGTATCGCCGCAGCAACGGCGAGGTGGCTGCACTGGAGGATGCCTGTTGGCATCGACTGGTGCCGCTCTCAAAAGGTCGGCTTGAGGGCGACACTGTCGTCTGCGGCTATCATGGGCTGAAGTTCAACGCGCAGGGCCGCTGCACCTTCATGCCCTCGCAAGAGACGATCAACCCTTCCGCCTGCGTGCGTGCCTATCCTGTCGTCGAGCGCCATCGCTTCATCTGGCTGTGGATGGGCGATCCGGCGCTGGCTGATCCAGCGCTGGTGCCCGACATGCACTGGAACGACGATCCCGCTTGGGCTGGCGACGGTAAGACCCTTCACCTCAAATGCGACTACCGTTTGGTCGTAGACAATCTCATGGACCTGACGCACGAAACCTTCGTGCACGGCGCCAGCATCGGCAATGCTGCCATCGCGGAAGCGCCGTTCGACGTCACTCATGGCGAGATGACCGCCACCGTGACACGCTGGATGAAGGGGATTACTGCGCCGCCATTCTGGGCCAAGCAACTGCAAAAGTCTGGTCCGGTGGACCGCTGGCAAATCATTCGTTTCGCGGCGCCGTGCACCATCAATATCGACGTCGGTGTTGCGCCTGCCGGAACCGGTGCGCCGGAAGGCGATCGCTCGGCTGGCGTCAACGGGATTGTTCTCAACACCATCACGCCCGAGACGGAAACGAGCTGCCACTATTTCTGGGCATTCGTGCGCAATTATCGATTGGGCGAACAGCGCCTGACCACCGAACTCCGCGAAGGCGTTTCCGGCATCTTCCGCGAGGACGAGCTCATTCTCGAGGCGCAGCAGCGCGCGATCGACGAAAACCCGGATCGGATTTTCTACAACCTCAATATCGATGCGGGAGCGATGTGGGCGCGCCGCCTGATAGATCGCATGATCGAGGCGGAGAATCCGCCGCAACATCGGCAAGCTGCGGAGTAGGGGGATGGCCGAGCGAGACAGTGATCGCTCCGTCTCACAGACCGTGCGCGCGCAGCTTCGCCTGCGCGATCTGATCCTGTCGGGCGATTTGCGGCCTGGCGAGCGGATCTCCGAATTGCAGGCGGTGGAGACGACCGGCGCCTCGCGCACGCCGGTGCGAATGGCGCTGGTTCGGCTGGAGGAGGAAGGGCTTCTCGAAGCGATCCCTTCCGGCGGCTTCACGGTGAAGGCGTTTTCCGAGCGAGATGTCCTGGACTCGATCGAACTGCGCGGCACGCTGGAAGGCCTGGCCGCGCGCTTTGCTGCCGAGCGCGGGGTCTCGTCGCGCGATCTCGAGCCACTGAAAGGATGTCTCGACGAGATCGACGGCCTGGTGCGGCAGAATCGGATCTCGATCGAGGCCTTCTCCTCCTACGTCACGCTGAATGCGCGCTTTCATGCGCTGTTGACCGAACTGTCGCGCAGCCCGCCCCTGATCCGGCAGATCGATCGCGCGTCCGCGCTGCCATTTGCCTCGCCAAGCGGCTTTGTGATGACCCAATCAGAACTGCCGCAGGCGCACGAGACGCTCTTGATTGCGCAAGATCAACACCGCGTCGTGATCGACGCAATCGAAAACCGCGAGGGTGCGCGGGCCGAGGCGATCATGCGCGAGCACGCGCGGCTGGCCTCGCGCAATTTGCGGCTGGTGCTCAAGAACAAGACGTATTTTGACCTGCTGCCGGGGCTGGCGCTCATCAGGACCGCAGGCGATTAAAGGAGGAGCGCATGCGCTTCATCGAGACCTGGACTCCCGCAACCCTGATTGCGACTCGCGATCTGACTTCCTCGATCCGCGAGTTATTGATCAGGCCGGAAAGTTTCGACGGTGCTGCCTACCCGGTCGGCAGTCATATTGATGTCGCTGTCACCGTCGATGGCCGCCCCGAGACGCGGTCCTACTCGTTGATCGGTGAAGCCGACCGCACCGGCTACCGTATCGCGGTGCGGCGCGCGGAGGATTCCCGCGGCGGCTCGCGTTATATGTGGTCGCTCGCGCCCGGGGCGCGGCTGACCATCACATTGCCGAGCTCGTTGCTCCCAATTGACTGGGCGCGCCGGCATTATTGCCTGATCGCCGGCGGCATCGGCATCACGCCGTTGATTGGGGCCGCACAGGCGCTCGTCCGCCGCAAAGCCGAATTCACGTTGCATTATGCGGTGCGTTCGCGTGAAGATGCCGCCTATCTGGATGTTCTGGGCACCTTGCTGAACGAGCGCCTCGTTGTTCATGCAGGCGATGAAGGGCGCCGGCTCGATCTCGACTCGTTGTTCGCCTCGCTGCCGCCTGATGCCATGCCCCTGTTTTGCGGCCCGATGCGAATGCTTGATGCTGCGCGCGGGGCCTGGACCGGCGCGGGGCGTGCGTTGTCCGACCTGCGCTACGAGACCTTTGGTTCGAGCGGCTTGCTGCCGACCGAAGATTTCCGGGTGCGCCTCGCGGACCGCGGCATCGAGCTTGAGATTCCGCGCGATCGCTCAATGCTGGATGCGCTCAATGCGGCTGGTTATGACGTCATTTCGGATTGCCGGCGCGGCGAGTGTGGCGTCTGCGCCGTCGACCTCATCGATATCGACGGGGAGGTTGACCATCGCGACGTCTTCTTCAGCGAGAACCAGAAGCGCGCTAACGAGAAGATCTGCGCATGCGTCTCGCGCGCCCGCGGCACGATCACGGTCGATATGCTGCATCGCCCGGACGCGGTCTAGGCTCGCCGCAATGCCTTCAGTCGTGGCTCCGCGCGGACCGCCCCGGCCGGCAGCAGAGTGGCCTTGCCGTTGAGGGGCTCGCCTCTACGGCCGCGGGGTCTACTCCTGAGGATCCCATCCTGGGCTCTCAGCCTGTGAGCGGCATACGCCGACGTATTGGCGCCTGCTTGATGCCGGGGCCGAATGCGCCGGCCGGAAAGAAGACCTCGGATTGTGCCGCGCGCCTGTTTGGATCGCGAACCGGTAGTGCGGCCCGCACCGTCTTCGACACGAGAAAAAAATGGATGGCGGACCACGGCTGCCGCAATTTGCTTCCCGGCGGAGCTGCCAAGTGGGAATAGCCTCTCGTCTGGATCGTGCGATCGAGAACGATTGTCTCCCCTGTGTGATGTGATCGCCCGCGCGCATCACGCAAATGCAAAATTGACGACGACGTCTTCGCCGGATGGCCCATCCGGCGCGCGCGGCCTCCGAAACGATCACGATCGCAGCGAGGTCGCTTGCAAACAGGGTTGGTGGCCCCTCGCAATCGAACGGCGCGCTTCACAGCGCAAGGCCACGGTCCCCAAGCACCCGGCTCGTTAGCTCGCCCTTGATTTCGCAGGCGATTTCCTTTGTGATCACGGCTCCGAGCTGCAGTTTGGCATCGGCGTCGTCGGTCAGGTCAAGATCGGCGAGCCGTTGCCTCAGGCGGCTCTCGAACTCCTCGTCCATGGCATCGATCAGCCGGTCCCGCGTCTCTTCATAGGCGTCGGGCGCGATGCGCCTCACCACCTTGTCCCAGGGGACCCAGCGTGTTGCGAGAAAATCGACGAACCCCGCCGCCTCCTCATCGCGCACCTGCGTCTCGGCCGCAGTGAGATCGTCCTCAGTGACGTAGGCGACATCGAAGAAGCGCATGTCCGGGGCGATGTGCCGTAGCTCCAGCCGCTCGCGCAGCTTGACTTGGTAGGCAAGATGGACCTCGAGCTCGTCGACGAAACTGAGCGAACGGACCTTCTCGTGGGCGATTGCCTCCAGCGCCTTCAGGCGGAACACGACGCGGCCGTGCTGGACGAGTTCGTCGAGCCGCTCGTCATAGGCGCCGTCCTTGACATCAGCTTCCAGCCGTGCGGTCTGCATGCCGTTCCACGTCATCGTGATACGATCTTCGCAGGTCTCGCTCGCTCCTAAGGCGAGCCGGAAGTATTTCTTGCGCAATCGCGGCCTGATCGCCGCGTGCCGCAGATCGTCAGCCACCGCCTGCCGGAACGCGCCATTGCTATAGTTCACGGTGTGCTGCAGCCTGCCGAGGAAGCGTGCATACTCCTGGGCGCCCGGCTCATCAATGAAGGTCTGCCAGGCGGCCACCACCTCAGTCTCGCCGTCCAGCCAGTCCGCGACTTCCTCGGGCAGAGGCCGCGGCTGAGCTTGCTCCGATCCTTCGACTATCGAGAAGTAGACGTGCGGGCCGGCATAGCCCGGGACATTGCCGGCTGCCGCCAGATTGGTCCGTACCCGCTCGGACAGCGGGTTACCCACCAGATCAACGACGCTCTCAGGGCCGAACCGCGTCAGCAGCGTCTCAGGCAGGCTGGTCAGCTGGTTGTTGCTGGCGTCGAGAAATTCGAGCCCGGCCGGGAGGCGGGCCGGCAGATTGGTCAGCTGGTTGTTACTGGCGTTGAGCTCCTGAAGCGTTGCCGGAAGGTTATCGGGCAGATTGGTCAGCTGATTGTCCTGGAGGTTCAGGCGCAGCAGCCCGGCCGGGAGGGCGGCCGGCAGGTTGCTCAACTGGTTGCGCATGGCGTAGAGCAGCCGGAGGCCAGCCGGAAGCGGATCGGGCAGGCTGGTCAACCGATTGTCGCTGGCTGCGAGCACCAAGAGGTCGCTCGGAAGGGGATTGGGCAGGCTGGTCAGCTGATTGCCCCAGACGCTCAGGCGCTGGAGCGCGGCGGGGAAGGCGGCGGGCAAGGCTGTCAGGGACAGCAACGAAAGGTCGAGCGGCGCATGGGCTGCGGCCGCGTCAAGCCAGGTTCTCGTTCGTCTTGCAGCCTCTTGCCGATTCTCCTGTTCGCCCTGTCCCTCTTCGGCGGCCCAGCCCTCCAGGACCTGGTCCTGCGATGTTTCGCGAAGAGCCCGGGCCTGCCGGTTCGTCGGATCGCCGGTGGGGCCGGCGAGGGAGGAACGCGTCCTGGTCAAGGCCCCGACCCACTGCGTCGCGGCTCGGGTGAGAGCGCATAGGCAGCCTTGCTGCTGGTCTCGTTCGGAAGATTCAGGAGTAACGCCATCCCCCGGTTGGCACTGTCCTGGGTTCATCGATGCCGTCTCTTCGGTCGTCAGATCAAGGAATACGCCGGAGCGGCGCTTCTTCAGGCCAATATCCTGCAATTTTGCCTGGCTTCAACGTCGCATTGGTCAGGATCAATCGAGCAAGCCTCATTGTGAACTCCTGACCCGGTGACGTGTGCGGCGTCGTTCAACCGCAGATTCTTGTTTCAGCAATCGGCGTGCCGCACGCGAAAGTGTTGCAGCCGTTCCTAACGAGCGAAGAGCTACCCTTCGCCGCTGCAGCAGCGGAACGATCGTGCTGCTTGGTGCGGTTTCTCACATCGGCGTTTCAAATCAGACACGAATGGCACGAAAGAATGGGCGGTCAATGGTCACCGCTTGTCCATCGTACAGGACTTGAACATCATGCTCGAGCATGACGTGCTTTCCTGCGACCTCACGACCAAGTGCTCGCATGGGTGCGCGGGCATCGTGCGCCTTGTAGCATCGATCCTTCGTGCAGGCGTTCGCGGACGTCGCGAGCACCGTCATCTCGTTGCGGGGGTGGATCGTTTGCCAGCTAACGCTGGGCTCACCAATCTCACCGCAATTGGCAGAGGGACGGCTTGGTATCTGTCAGTGCCAAGTGCGATTGGCCTGCTTCTTGCTATCCGAACGTCGGCAATTCGTCACAGCCGATAACAGATCACTGGAGGGGCCATGGGCGCGGCAACGGAAACGTTCTACAATGTGATCAGACATCAGGGTATCACGCGTCGCAGTTTCCTCAAATTCTGCAGTTTGACGGCAGTGAGCCTTGGGCTCGGCCCGCTCGCTGCAAGCCATATTGCCAACGCGCTCGAGACCAAGCCGCGTATGCCCGTGATCTGGATGCATGGGCTCGAATGCACCTGCTGCTCAGAAAGCTTTATCCGCTCGGCCCATCCGTTGGTCAAAGACGCGGTGCTGTCGATGATTTCGCTCGATTATGACGATACCATCATGGCGGCGGCAGGACATCAGGCCGAAGCCATCCTTGAGGAGACCCGCGCCAGGTACAAAGGCCAGTATGTGCTTGCCGTCGAAGGTAATCCACCGCTGAACGAAGACGGAATGTTCTGCATTGATGACGGCAAGCCGTTCGTCGAAAAGCTCAGGTCGATGGCGGACGATTGCATGGCGATCATCGCTTGGGGCACTTGTGCGTCCTGGGGCTGCGTGCAGGCAGCCAAGCCCAACCCGACAAGGGCGGTGCCAATCGATAAGGTGATCACGAACAAGCCGATCATCAAGGTGCCCGGCTGCCCGCCGATCGCTGAGGTCATGACGGGTGTCGTGACCTTCATCACCACGTTCGGAAAACTTCCCGAGCTCGACCGCCAGGGGCGGCCAAAGATGTTCTATTCCCAGCGCATCCACGACAAGTGCTATCGGCGTTCCCATTTCGATGCTGGCCAATTTGTCGAGGAGTGGGACGACGAGGGCGCGCGCAAGGGCTATTGCCTCTATAAGATGGGCTGCAAGGGACCGACCAGCTACAACGCCTGCTCGACCGTTCGCTGGAACGGCGGCATTTCCTTCCCGATTCAGTCCGGTCACGGCTGCTTCGCCTGCGCTGAAGACGGCTTTTGGGACAGGGGCTCGACTTATGACTACCTCACGACCATCAAGCAATTCGGCATCGAGAAGAACGCCGATCAAATCGGCATGGCAGCTGCCGGCGTGGCCGGTCTTACCGTTGCCGCGCATGCGGCGGTCACGGCCGCGAAGCGGCTCACCCGTAAAGGGGATGGCGCAGCTCAGGACAATCATCGAGGCTAGGGGCGGACAAGGTGGGCGTGAAGACACCCAATGGGTTCAAGCTCGATGGGTCCGGCAAGCGCGTTGTCGTCGATCCGCTAACTCGGATCGAAGGTCATCTGCGTGTCGAGGTCAACCTCGATTCGGACAATGTGATCCGCAATGCGGTCTCGAGCGGAACGATGTGGCGCGGTATCGAAACCATTCTGCGCGGGCGCGATCCGCGCGACGCTTGGGCGTTTACCGAGCGGATTTGCGGCGTTTGCACCGGCACCCACGCGCTGACCTCCGTCCGCGCGGTCGAGAATGCGCTTGGCATCACGATTCCGGAGAATGCCAACTCGATACGGAACATCATGCAGCTTTGCCTGCAGGTCCATGATCATCTCGTGCATTTTTATCACCTGCACGCGCTGGATTGGGTCGACGTGGTCTCAGCACTCAAGGCCGATCCCAAGGCGACCTCGAGATTGGCGCAGTCGGTCTCGTCCTGGCCGCTTTCATCACCGGGCTATTTCAAGGATCTGCAGATCAGGCTCACAAAGTTCTTCGATTCGGGGCAGCTCGGGCCGTTCAAGAATGCCTATTGGGGGCATCCGGCCTACAAGCTTGGGCCGGAAGCGAACCTCATGGCCGTGGCGCATTATCTGGAGGCGCTCGATTTCCAAAAGGAGATTGTCAAGATCCACGCCGTCTATGGGGGCAAGAACCCGCATCCGAACTGGCTGGTTGGCGGCGTGCCCTGCGCGATCAATGTCGACGGCACCGGTGCGGTGGGTGCAATCAACATGGAGCGGCTCAACCTGGTGTCCTCGATCATCGACCGTTCGATCGAGTTCGTCGAAAAGGTATATCTGCCCGACGTTGTGGCCATCGGCTCAGTCTACAAAGACTGGCTCTATGGCGGCGGTTTGTCGGCCAGGAGCGTGATGTCCTATGGCGACATCCCCGAAAACGCCAACGATTATTCCGCGGCAAGTCTCAAGCTGCCGCGAGGCGTCATCCTTGATGGCAATCTCAAGGAGGTCTTGCCGATCGATCACGGTGATCCCGAGCAGATCCAGGAATTCGTCGCGCACTCCTGGTACAAATACCCCGACGAATCCAGCGGGCTGCATCCCTGGGATGGCATCACCGAGCCGAATTTCCAGCTTGGGGCCAACTTCAAGGGCACCAGGACCGACATCAGGGAACTCGACGAAGGCGGCAAGTATTCCTGGATCAAGGCGCCGCGCTGGCGCGGCAACGCTGTCGAGGTAGGACCGCTTGCGCGATACATCATAGGTTATGCGCAAGGCAAAGCGGAATTCAGGGATCCGACCGACAGACTGCTCAAGACGCTCGATCTTCCCGTGACTGCGCTTTTCTCGACGCTCGGCCGCACCGCAGCGCGCGCACTCGAATGCCAGTGGGCGGCGCATCAGATGCGCTATTTCCAGGACAAGCTGGTGGCCCACATCAAGGCGGGTGACACTTCAACGGCCAATACCAGCAAGTGGAAGCCGGAAAGCTGGCCGAGGCAGGCCAAGGGATATGGTTTCACCGAGGCACCGCGAGGCGCGCTCGGCCACTGGATCAAGATCAAGGACACCAGGATCGACAACTACCAGTGCGTCGTGCCGACGACGTGGAACGGTTCGCCGCGGGATCCCAAGGGCAATATCGGTGCATTTGAAGCCTCGCTGATCGATACGCCGATGGCCGATCCAGAGAGGCCGCTGGAGATTTTGCGGACGATCCATTCCTTCGACCCGTGCCTGGCGTGCTCGACCCACGTGATGAGCCCGGACGGCCAGGAAATGGCTTCGGTCAAGGTTCGATAGGGAGGCTGCCGTGCTGGACAAGATGCCGCAAGCCGCTACCACCCGTATTGCCAACGATGCGGCACGGCGTGATCGCAGTGTCGAGCGTGATGTCGTCTACCTCTATGAAGCGCCGATGCGGCTGTGGCATTGGGTCAATGCGGCGGCCATTCTGGTCTTGGGCATAACCGGCTACTTCATCGGGACCGGGACAGAGGCAACGCCGGGAGAGGCAAGCGATAATTTCCTGTTCGGCTATCTCCGCTTTGCGCATTTCTCCGCAGGCTATGTGCTCACCGCCGGCTTCCTGCTGCGCATCTATTTGGCCTTGGTGGGAAACTCCCATGCAAGGCAGATCTTCTACGTACCGCTTTGGCGGAGGTGCTTTTGGAGTGAGCTCTGGCACGCGGTGCGCCGGTACGCCTTCCTTGCAGCCAAGCCGGAGAAACATGTCGGGCACAATCCGCTAGCCCAGCTCGCGATGTTCTTCATGTTTACGCTGACGACCGCGTTCATGATCGTCACAGGCTTTGCACTTTATGCGCAGGGCTCCGGCAACGACAGCTGGCAATATAAGCTGTTCGGCTGGGTGTTTGCGATCTGGCCGAATAGTCAGGACGTTCATACCTGGCACCGTCTTGGCATGTGGGTGATCGTGTGCTTCGCGCTCCTCCACGTCTACGCGGTGATCTGGGAAGACGTCATGTCGCGCCGGAGCATCATCTCCTCGATGATTTCGGGCGAGCGCGAATTCCGCGATTGATTGAGGATGCCGATGCTGACCCCGCAGAACCCAAAGCGGATCCTGGTGCTCGGCATCGGCAACATCCTGTGGGCCGACGAGGCGTTCGGCGTGCGGGTGGTGGAAGAGTTCCACCGCCGCTACGCCGTCCCTGACAACGTCACCATCCTTGATGGCGGTACGCAGGGGCTCTATCTGGTCAGTTTTCTCGAGGAAGCCGATTGTCTGATCGTGTTCGATGCCATCGACTATGGACTTCCGCCCGGCCAGTTGAAGCTCGTGCGAGACGACGAGGTGCCGAGGTTCACCGCCGCCAAGAAGATGAGCCTGCATCAGACCGGCTTTCAGGAGGTCTTAAGTGCGGCCGACCTGCTTGGCCGCTGCCCGCGAGAACTCGCGCTCATCGGCTGTCAGCCGATGGATCTGGAGGATTGGGGCGGGCCGCTGACGGCTCCGGTGCGCACCCAGATTGCGCCTGCGATCGAATTGGCTTGCGAACTGCTGATGCAGTGGGGCGCGCCGGCAAGCCTTCGGACCGTGCCGTTGCTTCGCTCGGAACGTCTGCTCGCGAACGATATCGACCATGCAAACTATGAGATGAGGGCGAGGCCGATCTAGCGGCTCGCAGGTTACGATGTGCTGTTTACGATGTGCCTTGGCCTGCCAATGACAATTATTGAGACCGACGGCATCTCGGCGCTGTGCGAGTATGGCATTGAAAAGCGGTTCGTCTCGGTGATGCTGCTGTCCAAGCCGCCGGTCGGCGCCAAGGTGCTTGTCCATATCGATACCGCAGTGCGGCTCCTGGAGGATGATGAGGCACGGCTGATCGCAGAGGCGCTCGACGGCCTCGATGCGGCCCTCAATGGCCACGACTGCGATCGTTTCTTTGCGGACTTGATCGGTCGCGAGCCGCTTCTGCCCGGGCACCTCCGCTAGCCGGCGTCGCTTGCCGTCCTGCCCACTTGCCATTGTTCAACTCGCCATTGTTCACGGATAACAAGTGTCGCGCCAAGCTCTACGCCGAGGATCTCAGGCGGCTTTGCACTGCTGATCCGAGCGGAACGCAAAACTGCGACGAAACGGTGATTGGCACACACCTTGCTAACACCCCATCCCGTGGACCGCGACGATAGAAAGGAGCCTGATGGGTTTTCAGTCGGGAAAGCATGATCTGACGTGGCTCGGCCTGACCGAGGCCGTGACCGCAAGCATCGACGCGCGGCTGGCCGCGGCCCATCTTTTGGGGACGATCGCGGTGCTGCCGTCGGCCGGCGATCCCTTAACCCGGATCGAGGCGATCCACGTCACAGTCTCGCCTCCTGAATTGTTCCAGGCGTTTCAGCGGCGCGTGGTCGGCGTGGTGACTGCCCGCGACGCTGAAGGCAGGCTGGCCAAGCGGTTCGGCCTGCGCGTTCGGCCGACGCTGATCCTGTGGCTCCAGGGTGAGACACATGGCCCGATCGTCGAGACCGAGGTCTGGAAAATCTGGACCGATCGTATCGTCAGACTGATTGATCACCTGCGCGAAGGCGCGTCTGTCGTCAAGAACGTCATTCCTCAGCCTGCACGAGCAAACGTCGCATCATGAAAGCGGGCTTTTCCTTTGCGCAAGGCGCCGAGCATCCGCTGGGTGCGTTTCCGACGGGCGCGGACAGCCTCGAGGCAGGCCATAGCGGGCCGACGGCTGCTGCCGCGCTCGCCAAGCTCGCTTCGCTCGATGGCGTCGAGCTGGCAAGGAATTGTCCGAATGCGATCAAGCTTTTATCGAACGTCGCTGCGGCCGTTGCCGGCCAGAAGAGCGCCGCACAAACGCAGCTGTTCAGGCTTGCTAATCTCAGCGATCTTGAGCGCGAGCTGATTGCCGACGTGCTTGGGAGGGGCGAAATCGCCGGCGTCGTCGCGCTGCCGGATGGCTGCGTGGCACAGTTCCAGGAATCGGCGCTTGCGGGAATCTGGCGCGTATGCATCGGGGCCGACCCGGCACACGAATGTATCGAAGTCGGCGCGATACCGCAGATCGTGCGACGCGCGGCAACCGATCTGACGTCGACTGATCTTACGATCAATGCGGCGCCGGAAGGCGCGATGAACGTGCTACCGGTGCTCGCGGAAATCCGCGAACGGGCGTTGGCCTGGCGGCCTGGCATGCGCGCTCACATCATCAATTTCACGCTCCTGCCGATGAGTCCGGTCGACCACGCGTTTTTGCAGCAAAGCGTCTGCAACGGGCCGATTCTCCTCACCTCGCGTGGCTATGGCACGTGCCGCGTGCAGGCGACCGGCATCCGGAATGTTTGGTCGGTGCAGTTCTTCAATTCCACGGACAGCATCATCCTGGATACGCTTGAGGTTGGCGGCGTGCCGACGGTTGCGCTGGCAGCCGACGAGGACTTCGAGGATTCCGGCGAACGCATGCAGGAAATCATCGAGGCCTACTTCAAATGACGGGTTTCGAGAATTTTGGCGTCCGGGAGAATCTCGGAGACGACGCGCGCACGGGGGGCGGCATCTGCCGGATCGTCGACGATCTGGCAGCTGGCACGAGGGGGCGCGCATGAGCCTCGCCGTCCGCGACCAGATAGAGGTCACCGTATCGCTTGCTGGCAATGCAATTGCCGCGGTCGAAATCCTGCCGCGCGTCCGGCCGTCACTGGCGCGGCTATTCGCCGGCAAATCGGCCAGTTCGTTGCTCAATGCGCTGCCGCGGCTGTTTTCGTTGTGTGCCGCCGCGCATCAGGTGGCATTCCTGTCCGCGATCGGGGCGGCGCGCGGCGCAGGCATCAACCTTGCGACGAGGCAGCATCGTATGACCCTGGTCGTTGCCGAGCGGCTGGCGGAACTGCTCCGGGGCCTGTTTGTCGCCCATCTCGCGCAGGATCCCACCGGTGCCGACGCGATCCGCGCCCTGATGCAGGACGTGTCGGCGCTTGCCGGCAGCACAAAGGCCAACTGCCGCCTCGCTCTCAGCGAGGCAGCAGTGCGCATCGCAGCCGCGCTGACCGCTCTCGGCATAGCGAATGAAGACGGTGCGCCGATGCCCGGTAGCCCGCTTGCGCTTCGCATCGCCGCGCTCGAGGAAGCCGTAGTGAAGCCTGTGCCGATGCAGCATTCGTTCCTGTCGGCTGCCGACGACCACGACATCATTGAACGGCTGCTCGCGAATGACGTGAGGGTTTGCCATTGCCCCGACCTGGAGGGCCGGATTCCCGAGACGGGTCCGTGGGCGCGCCAAATGATGCGTGGCCGGATTTCGCCAGGCCGGTCGGCGCCGGCCGAGCGGCTGAAGGCGAGGATCGCCGAAATCGTCGGGCTGTGCGCTTGGTTCAAAGCCGGGGCTCATATCGAGACAGCGCAGGATGGAATCGTCGAAAGCTACGGACTGGGACCGCGCCGTGGTGCGGCCGCGGTCGAATGCGCCAGGGGGCGTCTTTATCACGCGGTTGAGCTCGATCGTCAGGGGCAGATATCGCGCTTCGAATGTCTTGCGCCGACCGAATGGAATTTCCACGCGCGCGGACCGCTTTTCCGCAGCCTGCAGGGCGCGGGGCTGACGGCGAGGCCGCACGCACGAGCTGCCATTCGCAGGGTGATTGAATCGTTCGACCCGTGCGTCGCCTTCACCCTCAATTTTCGCGAAGTCGGCGATGCATGAAATGGCGCTTTGTGAGGGCATCATCGAGATTGTCGAGGAGGAGGCGCGCCGGCGATCGTTTTCGAAGGTGAAGACCGTGTGTCTGGAAATCGGAGCGCTGAGTTATGTCGCTCCGGAAGCGATGAAGCTCAGCTTTGCGGCTGTTGCTGCGCGGACCATCGCCGACGGCGCGGTTCTCAAGATCGTCGAGCAGCCTGGCCTCGCCTGGTGCATGGCCTGTTCGACAAGCGTCGAGATTGCCCGGCGCTGCGAGCCGTGCCCCCACTGCGGCAGCTACCAGCTGCAGGTGACTGCCGGCGAAGAGATGCGGGTCAAAGAGCTGGAGATCGACTGATGTGTAGCATATGCGGCTGTGCCGAAGGCGCGCCCTCCACCGAACCCACCCACGCGCAAGGTGCGCATGCCGATGATCATCGCCATGCACATGATCATGGTGATCGCCGCCATGATCATGTGCATGCCGGTCAGGACGTGCATGATTCTCGCCACCGCCATCATCATCGCCATCGTGATCACGGCCGTCAGCAGGCTCATGGCGGACGGGGGCTTGTGGATTGCGCGGCTGACCCGGCCGGATTGAAGGTTGGGGGTATGAGCAGCGAGCGGGTCATTCGGGTCGGGCGCGATATGCTAGGCAAGAACGACAGGATCGCGGCCGACAACCGCGCCCGATTCCTGGCCGATGACATGCTCGTGTTCAACCTTGTTTCAAGCCCTGGCGCGGGAAAAACCTCGCTCCTCGTACGCGCCGTCTGCGAGCTCAAGCGGAGCTGGCCGCTCGGGGTCATCGAAGGCGACCAGCAGACCTCGAACGATGCCGAGCGCATTCGCGCGACCGGCGTGCCTGCAATTCAGATCAATACCGGCAAGGGCTGCCATCTCGATGCTGCGATGGTCAGCGAGGCCTATCGCCGCTTGCCGCCATTCAAGCGCGGTATTCTCTTCATCGAAAACGTCGGCAATCTGGTTTGTCCCGCGGCGTTCGATCTCGGCGAAGCCTGCAAGATCGTGGTGCTCTCGACCACCGAGGGTGAAGACAAGCCACTCAAATATCCGGAAATGTTTGCCGCATCGTCGCTCATGCTGATCAACAAGATTGATCTGGCGCGCCTAGTCGACTTCGATTTGGGCCAGACCGTCGAGTATGCGAGACGCGTCAATCCAGGGATTGAAGTGCTGACGGTTTCAGCGCGTACCGGCGAGGGCTTTGCCGCGCTCTACGCCTGGATCGGGAAGCAGGCGGCAGATCGGACCCATCCCGTCGCGGGCACGGCGCCATGAGCGAGGCACTCGCCGGCTCGGGAACGCGGCTGCGCGTGCGCGTCAGCGGCGCCGTTCAGGGCGTCGGCTTTCGTCCGTATGTATATGGTCTCGCTGCCCGTTATGGGCTGGCCGGGTTCGTCGCCAACGATCCCGACGGCGTCATCATCGAGGTCGAGGGCGACGGTACGTCCGAGTTTGTGGCCGCTTTGCCGCTCGAAAGGCCAATATTGGCACGCATCGATCACATCTCGGTTCAGGAGATCGGAGCGCTTGGGGCCAAAGACTTTTCGATCCGCCGCAGCGAACAGGGCAGGTCGTCGACGCGGATCGTCGCCGATGCCGCAACATGCCAGCAATGTCTCGATGAGTTGTTCGACCCAGCAAGCCGCTATTACCTCTACCCCTTCATCAATTGCTCCCATTGCGGCCCGCGCTACACCATTGCCGGACAGCTCCCGTACGATCGCCGCAACACTGCGATGAAGGTCTTCGCGATGTGTGCCGCCTGTGCGGCCGAGTATGCCGATCCGGCGAGCCGCCGCTTTCATGCCGAGGCGATCGCGTGCCCGTCATGCGGCCCTCGGCTCAGTCATGGGATCGACGATATTGCCGCGGCGATCGCGGGCGGCCAGATCGTGGCGATAAAGGGGATTGGAGGGTATCAGCTGCTTTGCGACGCAGCCAATCATGACGCGGTGCGGCGTTTGCGTAAGCGGAAGCAGCGCGACCAGAAGCCGTTCGCGGTCATGATCGGTTCCATAGAGCAGGCCAACGAGATTGCGGAGACGAATGCCGCCGAGCTCGCGCTGCTCGAATCCGTAGCCCGCCCGATCGTTCTGATGCGCTCGCGCAACAATCTTGCGCCTGCGATAGCCCCCGGCCTGTCGCGCGTCGGAGTCATGCTGCCCGTGATCCCGCTGCATCACCTTATCTTCCACGCGCTTGGTTCGATTGGGGCAAGGCCTGCTGGTGGCGGTCCGGTCGTCGGGAGTGGCGGTCCGGTCGTCGTCACAACCAGCGCCAATCTCGGAGGCGAACCGCTCCCGATCGACAACGGGGAGGCGCTGCGGCGGCTTGCCGGCATCGCCGATCTTATTGTGACTCATGATCGCGATATCCTGACGCGTGCCGATGATTCCGTGGTGTCGGTCGTGGCCGGACGGCGCCAGTTCATTCGCCGCGCCCGCGGCTATGTTCCCGAACCGATCCGGCTTGCCAGGTCCGTGCCGCCCTTGCTCGCCGTCGGCGGCGCGCTGAAGTCAACTGTCACCGTTACGCGGGGCAACGAGGCATTCGTCTCCCAGCACATCGGCGATCTCGATACGGCTGAAGGCATTCGCTTTTTCGAGGAGACGGTCCGGCATCTCACGTCGACCCTGGACGTGAGACCTGTCGTCATGGCCCATGATCTGCATCCCGACATGGCGTCCACCCGCTTTGCGGAGGCAAGCGGCTGCGCTCTGATCGCTGTCCAGCACCATCACGCGCACGCTGCTGCCGTCATCGCAGAGCATGGCCTCACCGCGCCTACGCTCGCCCTTCTGCTCGACGGCTATGGCTTTGGCTGCGACGGCGGCAACTGGGGTGGCGAGCTCTTGTTGTGCGAAGGCGCCCGGTTTCGACGCATCGGGCATCTCGCACCCTTGCAAATGCCTGGCGGGGATCGCGCAGCCCGCGAGCCCTGGCGGATGGCGAGCGCGATACTTCAGATGCTGGGACAGGGACATGAAATTGCGCGTCGCTTTGCGTCGCAGCCGCAGGCCGAGCAGCTGCGGGCATTGCTCGAGCGACCTTGTGGGACCACCACGACCAGCGCGGGCCGGCTGTTCGATGCAGCAGCGGCGCTGCTCGGGGTCGCCACTTTGCAGAGTTATGAGGGCGAGGCCGCGATGAAGCTCGAGGCGCGGGTGCGGCAGACTGCGGTGCTCGAAGCGGGCTGGATGATCGATGGCGGCGTGCTGTCATTTCGTCCGCTGTTTGCCCGTTTGATTGCAGACGATATCGGCGCCACAGAGGGTGCCGAGCTGTTTCATGGCACCTTCGCCGCCGCCTGCGTTGATTGGGTGGCACGCTCTGCGCAGACAACCGGCGTCACAACCGTCGTTCTGAGCGGCGGTTGCTTCCTGAACGCGGTGCTCGCAGATGAAATCCAGCGCGGCTGCATTGCGGCCGGCCTCACTCCGCTGTTGCCACGGCAGGTTCCGCCTCACGACGGTGGCTTGAGCCTCGGACAAGCGTGGATCGCCGCCCTTCAGACCGCTGAGCAGCCGCAAGCTCTGGAAGGAACAGCCTGATATGTGTCTCTCGGTTCCGGCTGAGGTCGCCGAACTCCTTCCCGGTCACATGGCCATCGTGTCCGTCGATGGCGTCAGCCTGGAGATATCCATCGCGCTCGTCCACGATCTCGCCGTGGGAGACTACGTCCTTGTCCATGTCGGCTACGCCCTGGCCAAAATCGACCCCGCAGAAGCCGAGCGCACGCTGGAGCTGCTGCAGGAGCTAGGTAGCGTCGGGCAGGAGCTCGGGTCATGAAATATGCCGACGAATTTCGCGACAAGACCATTGCTCAGCGGCTCGCGCAGGCGATCGGCACTGAGGCGGATCCACAACGGGCCTACCGGTTTATGGAGTTCTGCGGCGGACACACGCATGTGATCTCCCGCTATGGCCTGGAGGACTTGCTGCCGGCGAATGTCCACATGATCCACGGGCCGGGCTGTCCGGTCTGTGTTCTCCCCACCAGCCGGATCGACATGGCGATCCGGCTCGCCGCCCGGCCGCAGGTCACCCTCTGTGTCTACGGCGACCTGATGCGCTTGCCCGGCTCGCAAGGACAATCCCTGTTGCGAGCCAAGGCGCTCGGCGCTGACGTTCGGATGGTCTATTCGACGCTCGATGCTATCCGGATCGCCGAACAGGCGCTGGATCAGGAGGTGGTCTTTTTTGCCATTGGATTTGAGACCACGACGCCTCCGACGGCCGTGATGATCCGGCTTGCCAAGAAGAAGCGGCTGAAGAATCTCAGCGTGTTCTGCAACCACGTGCTGACTCCCCCGGCGATGCAAAGCATTCTCGAGAGTCCCGATATCCAGACTCTCGGCCGGGCCGAAATCGACGGCTTTATCGGGCCTGCGCATGTCAGCGCCGTCATCGGTACGGAGCCTTACGAGCGTTTGGCGGAAGAATTCGGCGAGCCGATCGTGATCGCAGGATTTGAGCCGCTCGACGTGATGCAGGCCATCCTGATGCTGGTTCGGCAGGTGAATGACGGCCGATCCGAGGTGGAGAACCAATATAGCCGTGCGGTGAGGCGTGAAGGTAACCGCCGCGCCATCGAAGAGGTGTCCAACGTTTTCGAGCTCCGCGACCAGTTCGAATGGCGTGGGCTGGGGCTCATACAAGATAGCGGGCTTAAGCTGAAGCGGGCTTACGCCAAATTCGACGCCGAGATGCGTTTCGTGATGCACGAACTGCCCGTCGCCGACAATCCGGCGTGTGAGTGCGGGGCCATCCTGCGCGGCGTGAAGAGGCCTGTTGACTGCAAGCTGTTCGGAACGGTCTGCACGCCGGAAACCCCCACAGGGTCCTGCATGGTTTCATCGGAAGGAGCCTGTGCCGCGCACTGGACGTATGGCCGGGGCCGCGACTATCAGGTGCGGCAGCCGTCATGCGAGTGAAGTCCTATCAGCGCAAGCTCGATATCAAGAATGGATGCATCGACCTTTCCCACGGTTCCGGGGGGCGTGCCACGGCGCAGCTGGTGCTCGGCCTGTTTCACGAAGCGTTCGGCAACGAATGGCTCGCCCGTTGCAACGATCAGTCGGCCTTCGGTGTCCGCTCGGGCAGGATGGTGATGACGACTGACAGCTATGTTGTTTCACCGCTGTTCTTTCCCGGCGGCAATATCGGGTCACTCGCGGTGCACGGCACAATCAACGATGTCGCGATGGCCGGCGCGCGGCCGCTCTATCTGGCGGCAAGCTTCATCATCGAAGAGGGCTTCCGATTCTCGGATCTGAAGGCGGTTGCGGATTCGATGGGCGCAGCGGCGCGCGACGCCGGCGTCCACATCATCGCGGGCGACACCAAGGTCGTCGAGCGGGGCAAAGCGGATGGCCTGTTCATCTCGACGACCGGCATAGGCGTTCTGGCCGCTGGGCTCGACCTGTCCGCCGAAAGGGCAACGATCGGCGATCGTGTGCTGGTTTCCGGCAGCCTCGGTGACCATGGGGTGGCGATCATGTCGCGACGCCAGAACCTGGCTTTCCAGATCGACATTGTCTCGGATTCCGCGGCTTTGCATGATCTCGTGGCCGTCATGGTTGCGGCCGGCGGAGCCGGCATCCGGGTGATGCGCGACCCCACGCGCGGCGGTCTTGCCGCAACGCTCAACGAGATTGCGCATCAATCGAGCCTCGGATTCCGCCTGCAGGAAGAGGCTATCCCGGTAAAGCCGGCAGTTGCGGCAGCCTGCGAACTCCTTGGGCTTGATCCGCTCCATGTCGCCAACGAGGGCAAACTCGTTGCAATCGTGGCGCCGGATATGGCGGATGCCGTGCTTGCCGCCATGAAGGCGCATCCGCTGGGGTGCGATGCGGCTGATATCGGCGAGGCGGTGGCTGATCATCATCATTTGGTGCAGATGTCGACCAGCTTTGGCGGCGGACGAATTGTCGATTGGCTGTCGGGCGAACAACTGCCCCGGATCTGTTGAGGGCACCACGCGCCGGCACGAAGGATTGGTTCGGCTTCCGGGACGTCTATTAGTTCTCGTCAGCTGTAGCAGGCGTCTGAGCAGGGCGCTGAAAACGCATGATCGGAGGCTTTACTTTGTGTGCACGCCGCATCGCGCGACTTCGGCCAGGGAGCTGCGGCATCGGCTTTGTCTGCTTTGCGACATAGCCGACCAGCGTTGTTGTGCCTGCGACTGACATGAACGATGTGCAAACGCAGCGCGGTCGCCTCGGTCGTATGCGCCCATACGAGAAAGCAAGCGGCAATACGCTATCCAGGCTTCGAGGCCGCTCTGAGGCTCACACCACGGGACGCCGCGCGTCATCTTCCAATGGCATCACACTTGCAACGAGTGGAATGTTCAGCCCGACGTATCATCGTCGAGCCGTGCATCGCCCGTAGGCGAGCGCCCTGAGGTGGTCGGCGCCACGCTTGCGGGCTTTTTCTCGCCGGAGTGCCCCGTGTTATCGTCTATCGATCGGCCAGTCGGCTCGCTCGCGACCCGATTAGCATTTTTTGTTGCCGGATTCGGCTTTGCCTCATGGGCACCTCTGGTGCCGCTCGCCAAGGAGCGGCTTGCGGTCGATGATGGCGTGCTTGGTCTGGTGTTGCTCTGCCTTGGCGTTGGATCCGCCGTCGCTGTGCTCGTGACCGGCGCGCCGAATGCGCGTTACGACAGCCGGACCATCATCCTTGGTGGCGGTCTTGGCCTTGCGCTCATCCTGCCGTGGCTCGCTGTGGCCAGCACACCTCTGGGGCTCGGCGCCGTGCTGTTTGCTTTCGGTGTTTCGCTTGGCTCAATCGATATAGCCATGAACGTTCACGCAACCGAAGTGGAGCGCGCCGCCGGCCGTCCGTTGATGTCCGGCTTCCACGCCCAGTTCTGCATAGGCGAAGTCGCCGGCTCCGCTGTTATGACCGCCTGCCTCTCGCTGCGGACTGACGCGTTCGTTTCAGCATTGATCTGTTCGGCGCTGATGACGATTGCAATTGTATTGGCCTGGCCGCGGTTTCTCGCAACAGGCCGGACCGAGCAACGGCTATGGTTCGTCCTGCCCGATCGCGGCGTGTTGCTGATAGCTACGCTTGCGGCCATGACCTTTCTTTTCGAAGGCGCAATGCTCGACTGGAGCGCCTTGTTTCTTGTTGATCGAGGTCTTGTCTCGAAGGCGCATGGCGGCTTCGGCTACATGTTGTTTTCCATTGCCATGACAGCAGGCCGCCTTGGCGGAGATGCCGTCGTGACGCGATTCGGTGATCGCGCCACATTGATGTTCGGAACTCTGCCGATCATGATAGGCTTCGCGGCGCTGCTAATGGCGCCCGTTGCGGCGATTGCCATGGCGGGATGCCTGCTTATCGGATTGGGTGCTGCGAATATTGTGCCGGTGCTGTGCCGCCGGGCCGGCAAACAGAAGGCGATGCCGGCCCGCCTTGCAATCGCAGTCACCACGACGGCCGGCTACACGGGTATGCTCGTCGGTCCCGCTATCGTCGGCCTTATCTCAAACATGGCTGGCCTTCCATTGGCATTCGCAGTGCTGGGCGTGCTCCTGTGCACCGTCACGCTCACGGCGCCGATCGTGATGGCGGACCGTCACTGAGTTGTGGTGTGGATGCCTCTTGCAAACTGGCTTTTGATAAGTTCATCCGCTGCCTCCGCAAGCTGCCATCTTTCCAAGAGGCGACTTTCCACGAGGCGACGGCGTGTCTGGCCGTTCAGGCGGCAAGGGAGCGGTATGCCGCTCGAGGGTTCGAATATGCGTCCGGCGTGCCGGCAGTCATTCATCCTGCCTTTCGCTCGGGTTCGACGTCATTCTCCAGCAGCTGGATGTCCAAACTTGAGATCTCCGGCATGGCCTTGCCCGCGATGGCTTGAAGGTCTCCGACCATCCCGACCGTCGAGTCGACAACGGCCAAAATCTGCGTTTCCCGCTTGGCCCACTGCCGCCCCATGAATTTTCGTTCCTTGTCGAGATCATCACGCATGTCGTTGAACTTCTCAACTACGGCTTCCACCCGCTGCCTGAACTTCGTCCCCGTCAGGTAATGGTAGACCTGCTCCATCTTCGTTTGCTGGCCTTGCTGCACGAGGCGCGAGCCGGTGACGTCGATAAGTGCCTGGCGGAGGGCCACCGCGACCGGCAGAGCACATCGGGGGTGCGTCACCCATATCCCATCGATCAGGTCGAAATGCTCAACATGCTTTGGAAGCGCCTGCGATACGATGAGCGCAACATCGGCTCCGCAGCGGCGCTGATCGTCCCGGAGCTTGCCAAGCCACCCCTCGCTCCAAGCCTTGGTGCGCTTGGATTCCCAGAGGATAATGCCCGAAGCCTGCCCAATAGAGCCATTGACCTGCTGCACAACGTCTGCGCCAAGTTCGCCTTTGCCCACTGGCTCGATCAGGTCGGTTGGAAAGCGGCCGCGAAGAACACCTTCCAGCTCAAGCTCCAGGACTTCCCCCTGCGATTGTTGTGACCCTTGCTCAGCTTTACGCTTTAGCTCCTCGATTGTGCGGGACATCGACTCGATTGTCTGGTCTTTTTCGGCGACGCGCAGTCGAGCGGCTTCGTCAGCTTCCTGCCTTGCCTTTGCCTGGATCTGTTCAGCTGAAGCCTGGACACGTTTCTCAACGGTCAGATCAAGCTCGCGCTTTTCGTCATCGAGAGCTCGTTGCTTGCGGATAAGTTCGGCCTGTGCCTGCTGCGCCTCCGCCAGCTTGGCGTTGTTCGCCTCGAGAATCTGCCGGAGCTCGGCCAATTCGGTTGTACGTGCCTGCAGTTCAGCTGCGGCCGCATCGCGCGCTTTCTTGGCCTCCATCGCGACAAGTTGGTTCCGCTCGGCCGCCAGCCGTCGAGCCACCTGGTCGTCGATCAGCTCGCGATCCTTCTGAAGCTGTTCGCGCTCCTGCCGCAGTGCTTCGGTCTTGCGCGCGACCTCCGCGTCCTTGCTGGCGAGCTGTTCCTGGAAGCGCTGACGGGTTTCCGCGAGAAGCGGGGCGGCGAGCGATTCGGTCAGCCGAATCTCGTGGTTGCAATTCGGACAATGAAGGGTGGGCTCATGGGTGCCGGTGGCCGCGGTCGCACTAAATGTCATGAACCCTCCCGGTCTGAGGCTAGGCCGGGATAAACGCGATCCGCCCGGCTTCGTCCCGCTTCCGATATGGCTTTACCGTTATTTCAACGTTCTGGTCGAATGCCGTAATCACGCGCAGCAGCTTTTCCACTGAAACCAGCTTCAAAGGCCAACGAAGCAGCTTGGACAGGCCGGGTCGCTTCATGTCGGCCGCGCCTGGCGGTTTCAATCTGGTAGTCTTCCGCTCCGCCATCAGCCGCTTCAGCTGAACAACGACAGCGGCTTTGAGATGCTGCCCCTGGCACTCGGCAGGCCGAGATCAGCGAAAATGTTGCCGAACCCTCATATGGGTGGGCATGGTCTTCTTTGTGCTCGTTATCGGACTTTCTTCGTTGCCCTTGTGGATCGTTTCACGATCGCGACAGTGCTGGACTGTGGCAAGCTCCGCAAAGATGTCATATCCATCCAGCCGGGATCCGTTTGTCCGAAATCCTGCGTAACAGCTTAAACGTTGCAGAATTTCTGCGCCATCTGGCCGCCTCCTCATCAGTATTGCAGCGTCCTTCCGACTAGAAGGGACGCTGAGGCAGGGAGGATTGCAAATGAAGCTCGGTGTTCCCAAGGAAATCAAAGCGCACGAATATCGCGTGGGCCTGACCCCGGGAGCCGTCCGCGAATATGTGGCAGCCGGTCACAGCGTGATGGTCGAGACCAACGCCGGCGCCGGCATTGGCGCAACCGACGACAATTATCGCAACGCCGGCGCAACTATTCTGGAGTCCGCGCGCGAGGTATTCGCCTCGAGCGAGATGATCGTAAAGGTCAAGGAGCCCCAGCCGTCGGAATGGGTGCAGCTTCGAGAGGGCCAGATCCTCTTCACTTATCTGCATCTGGCTCCAGATCCGGAGCAGGCCAAGGGATTGCTCAAATCCGGCTGCACCGCGATCGCCTACGAAACCGTAACCGATGCGCACGGCGGCCTTCCACTGCTGGCGCCGATGAGCGAGGTCGCGGGCAGGCTTGCGATCGAGGCGGCAGGTAGCGCCCTGAAGCGGTATGCGGGCGGCCGGGGGCTGTTGATCGGTGGCGTGCCCGGTGTTCCGCCGGCTCGCATCGTGGTGATCGGCGGAGGCGTCGTCGGGACGCATGCGGCGCGCATGGCGGTCGGTTTGGGTGCTGAGGTTACGATCATTGATCGCTCGATACCCCGGCTTCGTGAGCTGGATGAACTCTTCGAAGGGCGCGTTCGTACCAGGTTCTCGACAATCGACGCCGTGGAGCAGGAGGTGTTCGCGGCGGACGTGGTCATTGGCGCGGTGCTTGTTCCGGGCGCGAGCGCGCCGAAACTTGTCAGCCGCGGCATGTTGAGCTCGATGCGCAAGGGAGCGGTGATCGTGGATGTCGCTATCGATCAGGGCGGCTGCTTTGAGACGTCACACCCGACAACCCACGATGATCCAACTTACGAGGTGGACGGCATCATTCATTATTGCGTAGCCAATATGCCCGGAGCCGTCCCGCTGACCTCGAGCCAGGCCTTGAACAACGCCACGCTGCCATTTGGCTTGGCGCTCGCCAAAAAGGGATTTGCGGCCGTGCTCGAAAATCCGCACCTGCGCGCAGGCCTCAATGTCCATCGGGGCCGGCTAACCTACAAGGCTGTGGCCGAGAGCCTCGGCCTGCCATTCTCACCGATCGAACAGGCTGCGGCCTGATCCCAGAGGCCCCCTAGGGGCGTTTCCTCCCTGACTTGGGCCACTCATTCGGAGTGGCCCCTTTTTTTGGACTCGTTCGACCTCTTGAGTGCGGATTGAATTGCTCAGCAACGTAGAGCCAATTCGCTCAGCTATGATAGCTGCCGCGGTGTGGGCGACGGATCAGCTACGCGCTGAACAAGGACAGCGTCGAAATCAAGCCTCTGTATTGCGACTGTAGGGTTTGCGACAAGCTGTCCAAGTCGCAACATGCGACGGAAAATAGCCGAGATAAATCAAGGCTCGGCGTTTGGCACGAGGCTTGAAGGGATGAGGCCGTCCCGCATCTCCTGTCCAAGGAATCGCATGGCCTACAAGATAATCGCGTCCCAGTGCACCGTCTGTGGCGCGTGTGAGTTCGAATGCCCCAACGCCGCAATCAGTCTCAAGAACGACATCTATGTGGTCAATCCGGCGAAGTGCACCCATTGCGATGGGCATTTCGACGCGCCGCAATGCGCGGCTGTCTGCCCGGTGCCTGACACCTGCGTGCCGGCCTAGAGGAGCGGTCGATGAGCGGGTCCTCGGCGCGCAGCAAGGTCAAGACGCTATTGGAGACGGCGAGCGATGTGATCGGTCGCCTGGTTCAGCCGGTTTTGAGCCCTGAGCTCGCGACTTACGCGATCGCCTCAGCGGCTAACGGAGCACGCCGCAGCTGGCGCTGGAAATCGCTGGAATCGTCCCAAGGCGAGCGGAGCGGGCAATGGTAGCAGCACGAGAGACGGTTGAGCGCGTCGCTCGCATCGGCGTCGATCAGTATCGATATGGGTTTGAGACGCTGATCGAATCCGACAAGGCCCCGAAGGGGCTGTCGGAAGACACCGTTCGCTTCATCTCCGCAAAGAAGAGCGAGCCGGCCTGGATGCTGGAATGGCGCCTTCAGGCATATCGCTGCTGGTTGACGATGACTGAACCGACCTGGGCCCGCGTCCACTATCCGAACATCGATTACCAGGACATCTACTATTACGCGGCGCCGAAGCCGAAGAAGCAGCTCGCCTCGATCGACGAGATCGATCCGGAAATCCTCAAGACCTATGAGAAGCTCGGCATCCCGCTGCGCGAGGTCGCGATCCTGGAAGGCGTCGAGCCGGCCCCGGGCGGTGAGCCGTCGGCCAATCGCAAGATCGCGATCGATGCCGTGTTCGATTCGGTGTCGGTTGCGACCACCTTCAAGGCGGAGCTGAAGAAGGCCGGCGTGATCTTCATGCCGATTTCGGAGGCGATCCGCGAGCATCCCGAGCTGGTGCAGAAGTACCTTGGAACGGTGGTGCCGATCTCCGACAATTTTTTCGCGAGGCTGAACTCGGCGGTGTTCTCCGATGGCTCGTTCGTCTACGTGCCGCCGGGCGTGCGCTGCCCGATGGAGCTGTCGACCTATTTCCGTATCAACGAGCGCAACACCGGCCAGTTCGAGCGCACGCTGATCATCGCCGACACAGGCTCCCACGTCTCCTACCTCGAGGGCTGCACCGCACCGCAACGCGACGAGAACCAGTTGCACGCCGCCGTGGTCGAGCTCGTCACTCTCGACAACGCCGAGATCAGGTATTCGACGGTGCAGAACTGGTACCCCGGCAACTCGGAAGGCAAGGGCGGCATCTACAATTTCGTCACCAAGCGTGGCGACTGCCGCGGCAAGCATTCGAAGATCTCCTGGACCCAGGTCGAGACCGGCTCGGCGATCACCTGGAAATATCCGAGCTGCATCCTGCGCGGCGACAATTCGAGCGGCGAGTTCTATTCGATCGCGATCTCGAACGGTTTCCAGCAGGTCGATTCTGGCACCAAGATGTTCCATCTC
This sequence comes from Bradyrhizobium sp. INPA03-11B, assembly GCF_040446015.1. NCBI lineage: Bacteria > Pseudomonadati > Pseudomonadota > Alphaproteobacteria > Hyphomicrobiales > Nitrobacteraceae > Bradyrhizobium > Bradyrhizobium sp. INPA03-11B. Next base: position 3,563 of record NZ_JASGSR010000081.1, on the reverse strand, counting down.
GGCAAGAACACGTCGAGCCGGATCGTCTCCAAGGGCATCGCCGCCGGCAAATCGCGGAACACCTATCGCGGTCTTGTCAGCGCAAATCGGAACGCCGCCGGCGCACGTAACCACACCACCTGCGACTCGCTTCTGATCGGCGACAAATGCGGTGCCCACACTGTGCCCTATGTCGAGGCCAAGAATTCCTCGGCGACGTTCGAGCATGAGGCGACGACGTCGAAGATTTCCGAGGACGTGCTGTTCTACTGCATCCAGCGCGGGATGTCTCAGGAGGAAGCTGTCAGCCTTGTCGTCAACGGCTTCATCAAAGAGGTGCTGCAGAAACTGCCGATGGAGTTCGCAGTCGAAGCGCAGAAGTTGATCTCGATCTCGCTCGAGGGATCGGTCGGATAGTCTTCGCGAGCCCTACCAAAGTGGCTCGCCGGTCCGATGATGTACGTCAGGGAATAGCTCGAATGCCATTACTCGAAGTTCGAAATTTGCACGTCTGTGTCGAGGGTCGCGAAATCCTCCACGGGCTCGACCTCACGGTCAATGCGGGCGAGGTGCACGCTATCATGGGGCCAAACGGCTCGGGAAAATCAACGCTCAGCCATGTCATCACAGGCAAGCCCGGCTATCAGATCACCGCAGGCCGGATCCTGTTCAAGGGCGAAGACCTGCTCGCGCTGGGGCCGGACCAGCGCGCCGCCAAGGGCGTCTTTCTTGCCTTCCAATATCCGGTAGAAATTCCAGGTGTAACGACCATGAACTTCCTGCGTACCGCGCTCAACGCGCAGCGCAGGGCGCGCGGCCAAAGCGGATATTCGACGCCGCATTTCCTGAAGAAGGCTCGCACGGTCGCCAAGCAGCTCAACATTCCACAGAGCATGCTGAAGCGCGGCGTCAATGTCGGCTTTTCCGGCGGCGAAAAGAAGCGCAACGAGATTTTGCAGATGGCGCTGTTCGAACCTACTCTGTGCATCCTGGACGAGATAGATTCCGGTCTCGATATCGATGCGCTGCGGATCGTGGCCGAGGGCATCAACGCGATGCGCTCACAGAGCCGATCGATGATCGTGATCACGCATTATCAGCGGCTTTTGAATTACGTCGTGCCCGACGTCGTGCACGTGATGTCGAAAGGGCGGGTTGTGAAGAGCGGCGACGAGCAGCTCGCGCTGGAGCTCGAGGTCTCTGGCTACGCCCAATTCGAGGACGCGGCCTGACGCGCAGGGGATTTTCGGATGGATCTGGTTCTGGCTAAAGCTATGCCGGAGGATAAAGCTAATGCGGAACGGGCGGTGGGGAATGTCTTCGCGGCTGCGCACGGGCGCTTGCCCGGCGCGGGCCGTATTGCCGATATTCGAGCGCGAGCATTTGAGGCTTACAAGCGGGTCGGCCTGCCACACCGGCGCGTCGAGGAGTGGAAGTACACAGATCTTCGCGTTTTGATGCGCGATGTGCTGCCGCTCGCCCAGCAACCAGACGCGCCCGCGTTAAGGCAGGCGCAGGCTGCGGTCGAGCAAGCGGCATTCGAAGGCGCAATCAAGCTGGTGCTGGTTGATGGTATGTTCGCGCCTGATCTATCTGATGTCGCCAGGCTCGGAAAGGGCGTCGATGTAGGGACGCTGCGCGAGGTTCTGGAGACTTCGACAAGCGACGCAATGGCCGGCTTGGTGCTGTCGACGACGGCTGATGCGATGATCTCGCTTAATACCGCGATGGCAACCGACGGCGTCGTGATGACGATCGCGGAAGGCAGAGTGCTGAGGCGTCCGCTCCATGTCATTCACGTCGCCACCGCCTCCTCGGCATCTCACTTTACACGCTCGTATCTCCACCTCGGTGATGGCGCGCATGCGACCGTGGTGGAAAGCTTTGTCTCGGCCGAAACCGCGTGCGGCTATCAAGCCAACAATGTCACGATCGCGCTGGTTGGTGATCAGGCCAGCCTCTCGCATCTTCGCGTGAAGGCGGATGCGGCCGATGCAGTGAACATCTCCTCGGAGATCATCGCAGTCGGTGCCAAGGCGAAACTCAATCTGTTCAACATGATCCACAGCGGCGCCGTCAGCCGCTATCAGGGTTTCGTCACGCTGGCGGGCAAAGGGGCTGAGCTTGCCGTGAACGGCGTCAACCTGCTCAGGGAGACGCTGCACGCAGACACGACGCTCGTGGTCGATCACGCCGCACCGCATTGCGTTAGCCGTCAGAATTTTCGTGCGGTCGTCGATGGGGCCGGCCGCTCGGTGTTCCAGGGGCGAATCATCGCTCGTCCCGCGGCGCAAAAGACCGACGCCAAACTGACGATGCGGGCGCTGCTCCTGTCGGACCAGGCCGAGGCCGACAATAAGCCAGAGCTCGAAATCTCTGCCGACGACGTGAATTGCGGCCATGGAGCGACATCAGGCGGGCTGGATGACAGTCTCCTGTTTTATTTGGGCGCTCGCGGTCTGTCCGAGAACGATGCGCAGGCGCTGCTGATTCAGGCGTTCCTGGGTGAGGCGATTGAGGGGATCGCCAACGAGAATTTGCGCGATTTTGCGATCGCGCAAACCGAGCGCTGGCTCAAGGCGCGGCGATGAGCACGCATCCTGCGGTCAGCAATGGTGGCTACGACGTCGACCGTCTGCGCAAGGAGTTTCCCGTGCTGGCCACAACGGTCCATGGCCAGCAGCTCGTTTATCTCGATAACGCCGCATCCGCGCAAAAGCCGAGGGCCGTGCTCGATCGCATGATGCAGGCTTACTGCAGCGAATATGCAAATGTGCATCGCGGGCTGCATTACCTCGCCAACGCCGCGACCGAGGCCTATGAGGGCGCGCGGGCCAAGGTGGCGCAGTTTGTGAACGCACATCGAACCGAAGAGATCATCTTCACCCGCAGTGCTACCGAGGCGATCAATCTGGTTGCTCAAACCTTTGGCCGTGAGCGCATCATGCCAGGTGACGAGATCGCTCTCTCGATCATGGAGCACCACTCCAACATCGTGCCATGGCACTTCCTGAGGGAGCGCCATGGTGCCGTGATCAAATGGGCGCCGGTCGACGACGAGGGCAACTTCCTGATCGAGGAGTTCGAGAAGCTCCTTAACCCGCGCACCAGGGTCGTCGCGATCACCCAGATGTCGAACGCGCTCGGCACGCTGGTTCCGGTGAAGGACGTGGTCCGGCTTGCCCACGCCCGCGGCATTCCGGTGCTGGTCGACGGCTCACAAGGATGCGTCCATCTGGATGTCGATGTCCTCGACATTGATTGCGATTTCTACGTCATGACGGGCCACAAATTGTATGGGCCGACCGGCATCGGCGTGCTTTACGGCAAATATGCCAATCTGGCGGCGATGCCACCGTTCAATGGCGGCGGTGAGATGATCCGCCAGGTTTCGCGCGAGGGCGTCATCTATGGTGATCCGCCGCACCGGTTCGAGGCGGGCACGCCGCCGATCGTCCAGGCGATCGGTTTGGGCGCGGCTATAGACTTCATTAATTCGATCGGCAAGGCACGGATCCGCAAGCACGAGAGCGCACTGCTCGCTTACGCGCAGGAAAAGCTACAGAGCATCCATTCCCTGCGCC